>JAUNJG010000154.1 GCA_030533385.1 Eubacteriales bacterium
ATGTCGGTGATCTCGGGAAAGACCAGACGGCACGTCTGACTTATACTGCCGAGCTTACGGATGAGGCCAAAATTCTCTGGGGAAAAGGTCAGGTTTTGAAAGGGGTATCTAATAAGGCGAAAGCCACTACGCCGAAGGACGGTGATGAAGAAAATGAAGCGGACGTTCAGCGAAATGATATCACCGATTTTGACACCACCGTTTCCAAAAAAGTGACGAAACGCGAGGAGGATCACATGGAATGGAAGGTGACCCTTCAAGTTCCGAAAGAGGGAGGCAACTACTATGTAGAAGACAGGCCTTATTTTACAGACAAGAAAAGTGGCAAGGATATTTTATTAAAAATAAACGATATATCGGCAAAAATTGAAGGAACCGATGAGACGATTCCTTGCAGTGCAGAGTTTTTGAACGATGAAAAATGGCCGATGTATTCAATCGTTTTTGGTGCCGATGCGCTGGCCCAGACTGATTTGTGGCAAAAGAGGGCCCTGTCATCTTTGCCATCAAGAGCTGATAACTATAAGGTGGAGATTACTTATACTACTCCGTATGAAAAAGCGGACGGAACAGAATGGGAGAATGCGCCGGCTCCGGGAAATACCATAAAGAATGATGTAATCTTTGGGGAAGATAGCCGCTCTGTCTCTGCGAAGATTCCTTATGCGCCGAAGTGTGTAAAGAATCTCGACCGTTCGAAAGATGCTGAGTCTGATTTCTGGGCGCATGACAGGAAGATTCCGGGAACCAGAAAAGAAATCAAAGAGGGAAAAACAGTTCAGACTTACCGGTATTACATTGAGCTGGATAGCGAAAAAATCGGTCTGGATCAGGCGGTGGTTACGGACAGCTACAGCCCGAATCTCACATTGTTTCAGGATGAATTCTGTGACAGAGAGATGATATTGGTATGGTATGACTGGGATATCAATGATACCGTCGGCCCATATGGCGGCGGGGGCAACGTGTTGATTCAGAACAAAGATGTCTCGGTGGATGAAAAGAATCATACCTTTACCGTAGATCTGACAGATTATATTTCAAAAATCAATGCTTCCAACGGTGGTTCGGCTGCTTATACATACCGCCTGTATTATGCGATGGAGCTAAACGAGGAGGTGGCAAACCAATTTACAACGGCAGAAGGAGTGGAGATTTCTAATGAGGCAGTGATTGCCTATGATGGAGGCCCGGGTGTAAAAGCTTCAGCGCCTAAAGTAACCTATAAAAACTATCCGATAAAAAAGGAAATGCTGGAAGAGCCGGAATCGAAAAATGATTATAAAGGTACGTTCAAAATTACGGTAACAGCTTTGGAGAATCTTCTTCAGGATGGAAATTTGGTCATTGAAGACAAGTTTACGAATCTGGATTTATCACTCAATTCAATCAAAGTGTTTTCGGGAGCCGAGGAGCTTGCAAAAGAGAATTATTTGATTAAAGTAATAGGGGATAACCATGTCCAGATTATCATTAAAAACGTATCAAAAGGCAGCGTTTATAGCATTACCTATGATGCGGAGGTAGTCGGAGAAATAAGTAAGGAAGTAGATTATAGCAATGAGGCCAGCATCCCAGGAAATTCCGGATATATGGATCTGGTGGAGACGAGGGTCGATAGCTATCAGCTGTCAGGAAGCTATGTCGGTACAAATGTTTATACTCTCCAAATCAGCAAATTTGATAACGAAGATGCTAATAAAAAGCTGTCAGGAGCAGAATTTCATGTATATGAGGAAAAATCAGACGGAGAAGTGATTCTGCTGACAGATAAAGATAAGCCGCTGGTTACAAATGAAAACGGAACGTTTGCACGGCCCTTCAGCCCGTCGGGTCAGTCAGCCTCCGGCAGAGTCTTTGAGGCTTTTACACAGTACTATTTGCAGGAGGTGAAAGCTCCGGAAGGTTATCGTTTGGAAAAAGATAAGAAATTTTATTTCTATTTCCGAGACGATTCTAACGATGCTGACCTGAATGAAAAAGAGAAGGACTTAAAGGGAAAGAGGCTGCTCCGTACTTCCACCGGGATTCCGGTTTTTGAAATCGGAAACGATAGAAATGAGAATAATCAGGAGGAAACCGTGTCCGTCACAGGAAAGAAGACCTGGAACGACGGCGGCAACCGCAGTAAAAAGCGCCCGGAAAAGATTTCCATTCAGCTTTTGAAAAATGGGGAGCCGATGGAAGGCCAAAGGCAGGAAGTGTCGGTAACGGATAAAGACGAAGGAAGCTGGAGCTTTGACAAGCTGCCGAAGTATGA
>JAUNJG010000155.1 GCA_030533385.1 Eubacteriales bacterium
TCTCTTCCCTTTATTTTTTTCTTTTTTGCCAATGATAATTATACTCTAAGTTTCCCCCTTTCCCTTACAATGCCTTCTATTATCGCCACTTACAGGTACTCCAGGAACGATAATCCATTCGCCATGTGGCCGACGTCCATTCTCCATCATAAAAGAAAGGTCTTTATTCTCGCATTTTTATTCAGAGGATTCCTCTCATCATAATCAAACAGACACCAACACTCCTTTTTTTTCAGCTCCCCTTCTTTTAAAAAGCGCTCTGCATCAAAGGAAAACTTCTCCACATGGCTGCGGCCCGCCGCTTTTTTGGAAACATAGACTCCTTCCTGCCACTGTCTCGGAAACAGCTCCTCCCCCCGGCTCCTGTACATTTCCTTTATCTCCTTTTGGTAAGAAGAGAAATCCGCCGCCCAAGCCGGACGGGATTTTATATTTTCTCTTAAATACATGTCCAGAATCAGCAGCTCGTCCAGGAGCGGGAGAGAAAAAGGCTGCTCCTTCAGAAATTCCCGGAGAATCCGATATCTGTCCATACGGTTATGATTCATTTTATGACAGCCTCTCCTTCGATATTCCAAAGAAAATTGCTCAAAAAAGTCAAAAGGCGAGGAGAAGTGGGGCATCACATAAGACAGCACGGAAGAATACTGCCCGCTGTTATAATAGGTTTCCACCATGTCTTCCACCCCCTTCATCCGAATTACCTCGTCATAGCTCATACAGCCGGTCTGCATCACCTCGTAAGGAGGCTGGCTCCGATACACAAGACCGTACTTCTCCTGATTTTTTTTCATGCAAGTGCCTTTTAGCACCTTCAAAAATCCCAACTGCAACTGATCCGGCTTATGAGCATACAGTTCGTTAAAAGAAATCTTGAACCTGTCGTAGCTCTCCATCGGCAGCCCCGCAATTAAATCCAGATGCTGATGGATAGTTCCCAGCTTATGCACCCTGTCTACATTTTCAAACAGCCTCGGAAGATCCATGTGCCTGCAAATGGCGTCGATGGTCGGCGGGTTGGTGGACTGCACCCCGATTTCCAGCTGAATCAGCCCCGGCCGCATCTTTTCAAAAAAGGACAGCATCTTCTCGCTCAGCAAATCTGCCGAAATTTCAAAATGAAAATTGGTAACGCCGTTGTCCTTCTCTTGAATGTAACGCCAGATAGCCATAGCATGTTCTTCATTACAATTGAACGTCCTGTCCACAAATTTCACTTGTGGTACCCGGGCATCCAAAAATTTTTGCAGCTCCGGCAGTACTTTTTCCAGAGAACGAAAACGAACCTGCTTGTCCACCGAAGAAAGGCAATAACTACAGGAGAACGGACAACCGCGGCTGGTCTCATAATAAATAATTTTATGTTCAAACAGCTGAAAATCCTCATATACAAAAGGAACCCTGTCTAAATCCATGAGCATCGCCGTCCCGTTGTCAAAAAACCGGCCAGCCTGCCGCCACGCCACGCCGGGAATGTTCTCCCACAGACCATGTGCGCCGGACTGGGGCAAAATGTCCTGTCCCTTCCCTTCCTCTGTCTCTCTTTCCTTCGAGGAGTCACGCTCTTTCCTCTCTTCCATACGTCTGACGAGGGCCGTAAATGTCTCCTCGCCCTCGCCCTGCATCACCAAATCCACGGCCGGATTTTCCAGGAAAAATTCCTCCACCTCATAAGAAACTTCCGGGCCGCCCACCCAGATGGCAGTCCCGGGACTTACCTTTTTTAACTCCTCCGCCAGCTCCCTCACATAGGCAATGTTCCATATGTAACAGGAAAAAATGACCACATCCGCCTTCTCCTCATAAATATCCTGCAAAATATCATCCACATAATGATTGATCGTGTACTCTTTCAAAATGTAAGAGGCGGTCTTTGGCCCCTCCTTCTCTGCAAATGCTTTCAGGCAATACACTGCCAGATTAGAATGTATATACTTTGCATTGATGCCACACAACAAATATTTCAACGCTATCCCTCCGTCACGATGATTTCCATGTCCGGTTTCCACCGGCAGTATTATCGTAGAATCATACCACACAATCCTTCCGGGATGCAACGGGAAAAGCAGCATATCTTACTTTACAGGTAACAACTTGACCATACACCTCCCTTGAGAGACTGCGATACGTTCTGATGATGGACAAATGACCATCCACCTTCAATTCCATGTAAAATCTAATTTCAACTTCGTGTAACTTAGAGTATAATTATCATTGGCAAAAAAGAAAAAAATAAAGGGAAGAGATC
>JAUNJG010000073.1 GCA_030533385.1 Eubacteriales bacterium
GGGAAGATGCTGTGCCGGGTTATATTGGCAAGGTTTCAGGCTATAACGTGACCAACACCATAACCTCTGTGCCTGTCCGAAAGGTCGATATTGCCGGAGGAACGCCTTTGGCAGGAGCCCATTTACAGATTCTTGATAAGGATAAAAAGGTAGTGGAGGATTGGACGTCAACTGCTAATGATTTTATAGCGGAGGGTCTGCTGACGGGAGTTCCATATACACTTCACGAGGTCAGTGCGCCGGAGGGTTATGGTCTTGCGGCAGATACCGTATTCTGGCTGAACGACGATGGAACAGTAAATGCGGATAAGAGCACAGCCGCCTGTGAAAACGGCGTGGTTCTCGTGGAAGATAAATATGTGCAGACAGAGGATACCAGCGTGAGCGTGGTAAAAACAGTAAGCTACAATGGGCTTTCCCTGGTGGCGGAAGGTATTTCCTTCTACGCTGGCCTGTACTATGACAGGGAATGTACGAAGCTTGCAGCGCCGCATAAGGAAATCAGACTTGAGAAGGCTTCTTCTGCGGAGGTGACGTTCCACAATCTGGAAGTAGGAAGAACCTACTATGTGGGAGAGTGTGATGCCAACGGCAACGTGATTTATAGCGGAGAAATTACAGGAGGAGTCGCTTATCAGGCGAAGTTTACAGGAACTAACGGCAACTGTGTTGTGACCTCCCGGGGAGGCAATGTCAAGGTTGCGCTGGACAATCAAATGGCAGAATTACCGGATGGTTTTTATATCGCCGGACAGCTCCATGTGACTAAGAAGCTATTGAACGTGAACGGGGAGCCGATGAATTCTAACGAAACCTTTTATGCGGGAATCTTTGATGATCCGGAATATAAAAAACTGTCCGGCTCTGTGGAAAGCAATATTCTTGAGCTGAAACCTGATGGAGGCTCGCAGGCAGAAAATACTACCAGTGTCATGCTTGCTTCTGTTGATTCTACTGTGACAGTATATGTGACAGAAGTAGATGCTCTCGGGGAACCGGTAGCAGGAGCGCCGGGTTTTATGTATGAGGTGACGGTGGAGGGCGGTACTGCCGCTCTCAGTGCACAAAACAATGAAGCCTTTGTAACCATTACTAACCAGGTAAAAGAGACAGCGAAGGAAGAAGAGGAAATATATGAGGAAAAGTCCGGGAAAAAGAATCAGACCAAAACAAATGGAAAATCAAAAACCGGTGACGATGTGCCGATTCTTCCGACAGCTGTATTGTGTGCGGTATCCACAATAGGAGCAATATGGATTCTGCGCCGCAGACGCCTAAAATAAGAGTATAGCTATAAAAAGAACGCTGCAAAGCCTGGTATGGTTTTGCGGCATTCTTTTTTATAAACCATAAATAAATGATAATTATTCGTGAATAAAAAAATAATAATTTAAACATTTAATTGACGAAATGTTAGTTGCAAAAAATCAAAAAGTTGTATAAAATCATTATCATAATAGGTGTATTATAAAGAAAAATATAAGTTGTACGATATCTGCCTGCGGGGCAAGCCATATAACGTGACCAAGGCGGATGGATAGTATCCCAATACGCCTGAATATACATGACTCAGACTGGAATAATCAGGTAGAAAGGAGGAGAACAGAAAGGATGAACAGAAAAAAACGAAAAAATTGGAACAGGTGTCTCAGTATGTTTCTAATCATTACACTGATTTTTTCCATGTCTTCCTTCGGCTGGGCTCAGGATATAAAAAATGAAGGAACGGTGGCGGAAAGTAATGCGGTGTCACCTGACATAATGAAGAAAGACATGGAGGTAACGAATACGGAGGCCCAGGTGCCCGCAGCCAACGGGACGCAGGGAGATAAAACAGAAGCCTCATCCGCAGAAGAGAAAGCTACGGAGGCAGGGACAACGGAAGCCGGAGCTGCGGAATGGAAAACGGAAGATAGGACAGCTGAGAAATCGAAGGCAGCCGAAGAGAAAACTGAGGGGAATGAATCTTCCGGGGCTAAGCAGCCTGTTCAGATGTCTCAGGAGGAGGCGGCTGCCAAGCCGGACGTGAAAAAAAGAGAAAGAAAAAAACCGGTGAAACAGTCATCTGCTCAAAAAAAGTCCGCTGATTTGAACAGCTTCGTTAAGGATGTGATAATGTCCGGAGCCCAGTATAATGAGCAAAACAAGCCGGTTTTACATGTGGGCTCCACCTATACCTTTCGTGTGGTATTTCAGGAAAACCAAAGCCATCTTTTTGACAAAAGAGCCAATTTGATATACGAGATACCGGACAATCTCATGCCGGAGCGGATGAAGTCTGAGAAAAATAACGGTACCTTTGATATGAATGTCAAATGGAATGGCAGATATTATACCATATCCGGCAATACCTATAGTTTAAGTGGAAATAAAATTGTCGTCAAATTCAATGAGAACCATAAAGATTTCGGATTTCTGGAAGACGTGGCCAATGCCATGTTCTATCTGGAATTTACTGCAACCATAAAGGAACCCTCTTCCGACAATAAACTGGATTTTGGTGCGTCCGTAGAGGAAGAGGTGGATTTTGGCACGAATTCCTCAGCCAACATTGTTAAGAAAGGAGAATACAATAAAGAAGCCGGTAAATTTGAGTATGTACTGACGGTTACATCCTCCGGTACCAGTCGAAATGTACGGGTAAACGATACTATCACCGGAACAGTTCTGACCTATGACAGAAATGTGAGGGCGACTTCTAATATAGAGAATAAGATAGTAAATGGACAGGTGATTTCCGAGGGAGATAAAGGATTCACCTATGAGATTCCCCATATGAATGATGGGGAAATCATCACATTGGAATATTCTGCCAGTGTGGATTATACCAAATTGACAGGAAACGAATTTACCAAGGATCAGATTGGCAATAAGGCGGAACTTAGCGGCGATAATATCGAGGGAGAAACCACCTGGGTTGAGTATAATGAAACCATAGAAGCCTATGAAGAGAATGTTACCAAGCAGGGGCTTCTTCAGGGAGAAGAAATTGTCGATGGAGACAAACGTTTCAGGCGCATAAAATGGGAGATTCTTGTGAATCCTGACGCAAAGGTTCCCGTGGGAGAGGACAGCACGGTGACAGATAACCTTAAGGCCAACGACGTACCGATAGTATATTCGGGAGACGGAATTGTCATTAAAAAATACGAAGCCGCCGACGCTGACTTCACCATCCCGGTGTCCACGACGAAGGTGGGCTGGGGAGACGCGGCCAAAGGAATGACTGAATTTGTCAAGGATTCTCACTGGAAGTATACCATTCCGGCGGAAACCTCGGGAAAACCTTATAAATATGTCATCGCTTACACGACGGATGTGGACGTTACCGGCATTATAAGCGAGGATGAAATTAAAGTCAGCAATGCGGTCGGATACAAAAAAATGCCGAACAAGGTTTATGAGGTAAATATAAAAACTCCGGAAGAAAATAAATTTTCTGTGACGAAGGATCACAAATATACTTCCACCTCCCTCAATGGCGGAGTGCAGGATTGGATTGTAAAGATAAAACTGCCGCAGTGTGGTTTTAAGGAATCCTTTAAAGTATTTGACCAGCTTCCTAACACCAATGGGAAGGAAATGTATAAGGATGGCAGCCTTACGATGACCTTAAACGGTACCTCCATACCTGTCGGCTGGTATACGCTGACGATTCCGGAGAACAAAAATACTATTGCCATTGATTTCAACTTTGCGAAGCCGGAAGTGAAGGATTTATTCGCCAGGTCAACGGAGGAGCGCATTCTGGTTCTGAACTACTCGTCTATCCCTCCGGCAGACTGGCCTCCGGCGAACCATCATGTCAATACTGTGACTGTCACCGGGGATGGAAACCGGGTGACGAAGGCGGAGGATCGATACAAGGATGGAAATCCGGATTTGACAAAGAAATATTTGAGACAGACCTTTATCGGCAATATGCCTGCGTTTCAATACAAGATTATCATGCAGAACGTGAGAGTTGATAAATCAGAAGTTCTGGATATGATTCAGGATGAAAGCCTGAGAGATTTGTTTGAGGTGGTTGTAAATGAGAAGGTTGGCGCCGCAGCGCATAAATGGGAGGCAGAGGATGGCGCTGTGGGCGGGAAAGAAGAATTTCAGAAAGGAACCGTCACTCACGCCAATAACACGTTTACCCTGCATCCTGCTCCTTCGGAAAGTGGGGCTTACCCGATGGTGCATTGCTTTACCTACTTTCTGAAGGTGAAGGATAAAGAGTCCCTGCAGAAATTACAGCAGATGGTGCAGCAGAGCCCGGACAATAAGGTTAAGATTGTCAACACAGCCACCTGGAAGAATATTAACGGAACGACACAGGAAAAATCAGCCACTGACACAGCCTATTACTCATTAAACCCGGTGACGAAAACAGTTATCACAGAACCTTCCCAGGGAAATAATTACAATGCGATTTATAAGATTGCAATAAATCCTGAGAAGCTCCAGTTAAACGGAGGGGAGCCAATCACGGTGACGGATACCATGCAGCCGAATATGCAGCTGGTAACAGACAGTGTGCAGGTGTGGGCCAACGGGGATGCTTGTACGGAGTACACCTTCGATTATTCTAAGGAAAAAACCGGATTCACCATGACAGTGCCGGATGGCAAGCATATATTGATTGAATACAAGGTTAAAATTTTAGGTAATGGCAAAGTTGTTTCTTACAAAAACAACGTGGAGGTTACTCCGGGCTATGGAAATAACGCCGAGGATCAAGTTACTATAACCAGCAGTGCGGGCGGCTCCGGCGACGGTATTGCGATTCGTGTCCTGAAAAGTGATGTGGATGAAAAATCAAAATATCTGAAGGGGGCAGAGTTTCATCTGTATAAGAAGGCGCCGGGAGAATCCGAATATCAAATTGTCCAAAATATAAATGGTGAGCCTGAAGTATTTACGACGGATGATAAAGGCTTGATTACACTTGCTGGAGGAACGACGAAAGGATGGCAATTGAATCCAGGTGACATGTGCAGGCTTGAGGAAATCAAAGCGCCGGCCGGATACCTTCTCCCGGAAAAGCCATATGAAGAGTTTATGGTGGCAAATGTGGCTGCTCAGGTGGGAGAATATGTCGATGGAGATACTATCAATCTCTATAATAAAAAAGAGACCATCGAGATCAGCGGAAGCAAAACCTGGAGAGATGACGGCGATAAAGACCCGAAACGTCCGGATAGCATAATCGTTCATTTGATGAAAGGCATAAGAAATAAAACCGAAGTGGCTTCCCAAAAGGTGACTGCTGCCGAAGGATGGAGATGGTCCTTTACGAACCAGCCGAAATATGACGGTGACCAGGAGATAACCTACAGTGTAGTGGAAGATCCGGTGGAGGGCTATGCAGTTACTTATCCGTTGGACAACTACGATATAATTAATACGCAGCTGACCGAAGTCAGTGGAAGCAAGACGTGGGAGGATGGAGATAACGAGGCCGGCAAACGTCCGGAGAGAATTGTTGTCAAGTTAAAGGCCGGAGAGAATGTTTTATACCAAAAACCAGTTGAACCGGATGAGGATGGAAACTGGAAGTGGAGTTTTTCCAATCTGGATAAATATGACCAGGATGGGAACATAATAGACTACACCGTAGAAGAAGAACCGGTGAAAGGCTATGTGACCACTTATCTGAAAGGCAACATCGTCAACACCCTTGCGACTGAAATCAGCGGAACCAAGACGTGGGAGGATGAAGATAACCGGGCCGGCAAACGTCCGGATAGCATCACGGTTGTTCTTTATAAAAACGGAGAGAAGTATAAGGAACAGGAAGTTAAGAAACCGGAAACGGGAGAGGAAAATAAAACAAAGGTGTGGAGCTGGAGCTTTACCGACCTGCCAAAATACGAAAATGGCAAGGAAATAGCTTACAGCATAACGGAGGATTCGGTGCCGGGTTATATCAGTAGTGTTTCTGGATATAATTTGACCAATACCATAACCTCTGTTCCAATCCGCAAAGTGGACATTGCAGACGGCTCTCCTCTGGCGGGCGCTCATCTGCAGATTCTTGACAGTGCGGGAAAGGTAGTTGCTGACTGGACATCCACCACCGGTGATTTTGTGGTGGAAGGACTGGATACAAAGACCCCATATATTTTACACGAGGTCAGTGCGCCGGAAAGCTACAGCCTGGCGGAGGATACCGTATTCCGGTTGAAGCCAGATGGCACTATTGATGTGGCGAACAGCACATCCAGCTGTGAAAACGGAGTAATTCTTGTAAAAGACAAGCATACTCAGTCGGCTAATACCAGTGTGACCGTCGTCAAGACCATAAGCTATAATGGCATGACTCTGAAGGCAAAAAATGTATCCTTCTATGCGGGTCTCTATTATGACGAGGAATGCACAAAGCCTGCTGTGCCTCATAAAGAAATCAAGCTGCAGAATGCTTCCTCAGCGGAGGTGACCTTTGATAATCTGGAAGTAGGAAGAGTCTATTATGTGGGCGAATGTGACGCCGAAGGAAATGTAATCTATACCGGAGAGGTTGCAGGGGGATTTACCTATCACGCAAAATTTACGGGAACTAATGGAAATTATGTTGTCACTTCAGAAGGACAGAATACCCGGGTAGCCCTGGATAATCAAATGGCTGAACTGCCGGACGGTTTCTACATTGAAGGCAAGCTTCATGTGACGAAAAAAATGTTGGATGTAGACGGAGATCCTTTCAATGTGAACGAAGCTTTTTATGCAGGTATTTTTGATGATTCGAAATATACTAAGCCATCAAAGCAGGTGGATCATAATATTTTAGAATTAAATCTTGCCGGTGAATCACAGGCTGAGAATATGACAAATGTGACGCTTCTAAATAAGGATGCAAAGGTTACTTTATATATTACGGAGGTAGATGAGACCGGAGAGCCGGTAACAGATGATCCGGGCTTTTCCTATAAGGTAACGGTAGATGGAAAAAAATCAGTTTTGACAGCAGAGAATGGTGAAGCATATGTCACTATCACTAACCAGATTAAGGAAGAAACACAAGAGACAACAAAGGAAGAACAGTCGAAGCAAGAAACAAAGGAAGGAAATAAAAAGAGTGGAAGCACAAGAACCAGCGATAATACACCAGTCCTTCCAATGGCGATTCTTTTGGTGGTTTCCATATCAGGTGTCATATTTATTTTGAACAGAAATCGTCGTAAAAAGGAACAGTAACAGCGAAATAACAGGTGAAGTAAGCAGGGGAGGATGATATTTCATTCTCCCCTGTTAATTATGAGAATCTGGCAATAAAAGTACATTTAAAATATGAAAGATATATTGAAAATAAAATTTATAATGTTATAATGTGTCTGAAAAAATAGTAGATGTTCTTAGGCAGACGTACCGGATGTACAGCAAATATCATTTCCTGATTCTGAAACGTCCTGTATATTCTGATACTTGTTCAGATATTCCCCGTTTGCCCAGCAGGAGGATGTGTCAATGTATCAAAACCTGGAATCCATCAAAGGAAAGCTCATTGTTTCCTGTCAAGCTCTGCCTCATGAGCCGCTTCATTCTTCTTTCATTATGGGAAGGATGGCGGCGGCGGCCATGGAAGGAGGTGCGGCAGGGATTCGGGCCAACACAAAAGAAGATATCCTGGAAATAAAAAAACAGGTGCCGTTGCCGGTTATTGGCATTGTAAAAAGGGATTATGCAGACAGTAAGGTGTATATTACACCTACTATGAAGGAAATCGATGAATTGATGGAGGCAAAACCGGAAATCATTGCTCTTGATGCCACCGAAAATCTCCGGCCGGAAAGAAAGACTTTGAAAGAATTTTTCAGCGCCATCCGAAAAAAATATCCGAGGCAGCTTCTTATGGCGGATTGTTCCACTGTGGAAGAAGCGCTTTTTGCCGATGCGTTGGGGTTTGATTATATCGGTACTACTCTGGTCGGTTATACAGAACAGAGCAAACATTTGAAAATTGAGGAAAATGATTTTGAAATTATCCGTTCTATTTTAGAAAAGGTCTCTCATCCCGTCATTGCAGAGGGGAATATTAATACGCCTAAGAAGGTAAAACGGGTGATAGAGCTGGGGGCCTACAGCGTGGTGGTGGGCTCCGCTATTACAAGGCCGCAGCTGATTACCAGGGCTTTTGCAGATGTCCTGAAGTAAATGATATGAGAGGAAGGGTCATAAAAAAGAAAAGAGGAAGTTTACTATGAGAATTTTCAGAGCAAAAACCTATAAAGATATGAGTAGAAAAGCAGCCAATATTATCTCGGCACAGATTATTATGAAACCGGACTGCGTATTGGGGCTGGCTACAGGGTCTTCACCGGAGGGAATTTATGAGCAGCTGGTGACGTGGTACGAGAAAGGAGATTTGGATTTTTCCCAGGTAACCAGCGTGAACCTGGACGAATATAAAGGGCTTACACCGGATAATGTGCAAAGCTACCGCTATTTTATGGACAGCCATCTTTTTAACAGAGTCAACATTGACAAAAGCCGCACCTTTCTGCCGGATGGATTGGCTGAAGATGCGGAGGGGGAATGTAAGCGTTATGATGCTCTTATTGAATCTTTAGGCGGGGTGGATTTACAGCTTTTAGGTATCGGTCATAACGGCCACATTGGATTTAATGAGCCGGAAGAGGCCTTCGAGAAAGGTACCCATTGCGTGGCTTTGCAGGAAAGTACCATAGAAGCTAACAAACGCTTTTTTGCTTCTGTGGATGAAATGCCAAAATATGCCTATACCATGGGTATCAAAACCATCATGCAGGCAAAGAAAATATTAATCGTTGTCAGTGGCAGGGAAAAAGCAGCCATCGTAAAAAAAGCTTTTTTTGGCCCGGTGACACCAGCTGTGCCGGCCTCCATCCTGCAAATGCACAACGATGTTACACTTGTGGGGGATGAAGAGGCCCTGGCAGAGCTGGAAAAATAAAAAGTAATTCCCAGTTGGAAAAGTTTCTATGGGAAAAAATAGGAGCCGGGTGCAATAGGAGCCCGGCTCTTGTTGTAAAATTTTCCTCGCCATGCCGGCAGAAAAAACAACTGTATTAAAATACCATTATATTTCGTGTGGGATGGGCTGATGCTTTTCATAAGTATATATGTGAGTAAAGCCCAGCTCCTTTAGGCAAGAGCAAGCTTCCCGGATATGGTCTCCCACATAGACCGGTGTATGAGCGTCACTGCCGACGGTGATGATTTCTCCCCCCAGAGAGCGGTAAAGCTTTAAAATATCTTTGGACGGGGTGGTGTCAGAAAGCTTATAATGCCAGCTGGATGTATTCAGCTCGATACCCTTCCCTTGTTTGATAACCAATTGGAAAATATCGGTGAGTATGTCCTGAATGCGGGAAAAGGCAATGGGGCCGCAGGGATCGTACCGGGCGATGGAATCTACATGGGCCAGAACATCAAAATAAGGGAAACGGGATATTACTTCCAGCATTTCCGTATAATATCCCATGTTATATTCCATCTGGGTTCTTCCTTTGAAATAATCTCCGGTCCAGAATTCTTCGTTGCCTACCTGGTGGATGCTCAACAGCACAAAATCAAGTTCATGGTCATATTTTTTTACCAGAGCTTCAAATTGTGGAATGGTATGCTGCTGAACCCCATATTCTAATCCGTTTCGTATGGTGATTTGTTCGCCGTATATTTTTTTCATGCGGAGAAGCTTCCCAAAATATTCGGGATAATTGGCATTGGTAAGGAGACTGCGGACAGAT
Source organism: Eubacteriales bacterium (assembly GCA_030533385.1). GTDB lineage: Bacteria > Bacillota > Clostridia > Lachnospirales > Lachnospiraceae > Anaerobutyricum. The sequence goes on from JAUNJG010000073.1 coordinate 9,714, forward strand.
TCAGGATCTGCTGCGGCATCTGCAATACGCGGCAATAAGTTCTCTTCTGTCCAGTCTTTTTTTATGCCATAATCTACATGCTCCGTAAAACATATTTCTTCTATACCCATCGCAATGGCCTGTTCGATTTGCTGCTCCATGGGAGTGATGGAATCATCGCTGAATTCGGAATGAAGGTGATAGTCTGCAAACATAAAGTCCTCCTTATACTGAAAATATTTCATAAAAGCTGTGAAGCGGTTTTCTACTGATATAGGCAGAAATGTCCGGATATTACCCGTCTGCCTAGGCAGACGGGTAATATCCGAACACGCCTGAGCGGGTGTATTTTCGCGCCAAGCTTCATTTCACGTCTGCCTGATAATTGAATGAGCCGATTGGCAGCGCAATATCTTTTGTGAAACTGCTATCAGCAGCGATTTTTATTATACCACTTTTTTAAAGGAACGGGGAGAGTGTAATTTCGATAAAGCTTATATGGCCGAAATCAAAATAAAGAATTGTTAAGCTGCTCATAAATTAAACAGTATAATTCTAATCCATTTTTAACAGCAGGCTTCTTCAGCTTCCTAAAATAAGATACAGGACGAAGTCTGCGGCGATGGCGGCAAGCACACAAATCATGACGGGACATTTTTTCCATGCCAGCACGCCTGCCACCGCTCCGCCCACAATACCAATGGATGGGTGGGAGGTATCCACGGTGAACACGCCGGGGAATATCAGGGCGGACATGGCCGTGTACGGAATCAGCTTCAAAAACTTTTCCATCTTTGCACCGAACCGCATTTTATCAATCAACACGGCGGGAATGGCCCGGGGAATATAGGTGACCAGAGCCATTCCCACAATCAAAACCAGTATATTTGTACTATTCATTCTTCTTATCCTCCTGAGTTTCTTCTTCCAATTCCACAAAGAATACCCCTGCAAAGGCGCAGATCAGAGTGGAGATAATCAAAGCCCAGCTGGAAGCCATAAACTGGGATAATATGGTATTGCAGATGGCGGTGAGCAAAACTAAAAGCCCAAGCCGCCAATTGTTGGTAAGGTTTGGCATAAGGATGCCGATGAACATGGCATACAGTGCAATGCCCAGGCTGGCGGTGATGATTGCCGGCAGAAATTCCGACGCCACCGCGCCGATTATTGTTCCCACATTCCAGGAGGTGTAGGTGACGGTAATCAGTCCCAGGAAAAACCAGCCGGACGCCTTTTTCTCTTCTATGGTCGTAAAAATAGCAAAGGATTCATCGGTCACACCGAAGGCCGCCAGCAGTTTCACCCGGGTACTCTCGTTTCGCATCCGGTTCACTACGCAGGTGCTCATAATCAGATGGCGCAGATTCAGGATGAAGGTGGCAAGAATCATGGTAATCACGCTGGCACCCTGCATGTACAAGCCGACGGCCATCATCTGGCTGGCTCCCGCAAAGACCATCAGAGACATGAGACAGGTTTGCGCCACGGAAAATCCAGCCTGCCTTGCCATGATGGCGTAGGCAATTCCCACAGGCACGAAGCCGAGAATGACAGGAATCGCGGCGATTACCCCGTTTTTGTATTGTGCAGCCCGGTTATTTTTTGTCATGATTTGGTTCCTCCGTAGTTAAATTCATTTCCATTTCCAATTCCATGAGTCCCTTGCGCCAGGCGTCGTTTGGCTTTTCCTTCATTTTGTGGAATCCAGCCTGTTCATACAGATATATGGCCTTGTCAAGGTCGCTGGCAGTATCAAGATAAATACTGCCATAGCTCTTTTTCCCAGCAAATGCGATGACCTGCTCTAATAATTTTTTTCCAAGCCCCATATCCCGGTAATGGGGGTCCACCAGAAACCAGCGCAGCTGGGCTCTGTCTCCATGACCGACGATTCCGATGGATCCGACAATGGTTCCGTGATGCTCCGCGCACCACAGGCAGTCCCGGTCCGCATCAAAATGCTCCAGAAACTCCACAAAAGAGTCGGCCACATATTGCTCAAAAGCGGTGGAATACCCGTATTCATCCCGGTAAATCCAGCCGTGCATATAGGTAATATAACCGATATCCCCGGCATGAATGTCCGTGCGGATAGTGATGTCCTCCGGCTTAATGCTTTTCCCCTCTGTCAAAATCGTCTCAATTTCCGTCATATTTCTCACGAGAAAGCTGCGGTCGGTCTCCGGCAGCGGCTTCAAAAATTCTGCAATCTGTTTGGAGGAGGCGCGGTTTAGCTCAGTCATCCGCTTCCTTCCCGCCTCCGTGATATAAAGATTGTAGGCACGCCCGTCGCTCTCCGACTGCTCTCGTTTTATGAAGCCGGTCTTTTCAAACTTCCGGATAATTCTGCTTAAATATCCGGCGTCCATGGAGAGAATGTCCGAAAGAACTTTGGAAGTACAGTCGGGCGTCTTCTCTATTTCATGTAAAACCCTCACTTCCGAAAGAGAAAACTCACTTTTTAAAATATGCTGGTCAATCAGTCCCAGAATATTGGTGTAAAACCGATTGAAGCTGCGAATAAGCGCCACCTCCGTGGCCAATTTTAGATTCACAAGATCACCTCCATCCTCAATTATAGTAAATTAGTTGCTGATGTCAAGTAAAATACATCTTATTTCAATATATAATACATCTTCATAGTGGAAAATCCATTCGCGAAATTTACACGGTCTTTTATGTAGCAGAAAAAAGAGGAATTAAAAAATGAAATTTTACAACTGGAGATACAACTGAAATGTATTTCGAGCCTGCAGGCGGAAGGTATCCCGCTCGTTCCGGAAATCAACGATGAAAAGAGTTTTGTGGAGAAGGTGGAGGAATTCATAGAAGAAATAAAAGGTAAAAAAATACATAACAAAAACATTTATAATCGTGGGCAATGATTGTGTTTCTTTCATAGACATGGTACCTGTCTTTAGGAGTTGAAATAAAAAAGTAGTGCTAAACCACAGATTAAAACC
>JAUNJG010000156.1 GCA_030533385.1 Eubacteriales bacterium
CTTTTACATTTTTTTTATGGATTGAAATTAACTGAAATTGCAGCGGCTTTAAATATTAAGATCCATGTTGTGAAATATCGTATCAAGAAAGGGAAAAAGCTTCTGCGGGAAATCATATGGAAGAAGGAGATTTTGCAATGAGGGAAGAGCTGAGAGAAGAACATATCCAAAAGACAGTTGAATTGTCTAAAAAGGCATTTTATAAGGGGCTGGAAGATAAGGAATGCACATGGTTTGAATTTATAATCAGACAGCTAAAATTCGTTCGGAAGCGTTGGTGGCTTTTTCAATTCTTCATATTGGCATTTTTATGGGGAACGATATATTTTGGAGGCGGTGAACCAACATTTCAACGCCAATCTTCTGTACTGATTCCTATGTTTGGGCTTTTGATCGTGCCTGAACTTTGGAAGAATGTACGTCATAGTTCTGTAGAAGTGGAAAATGCAGCATGTTTTACGCTTCGAGAGATCTATGCGGCCAGATTAACAATGTTTGCCTTGGTAGATTTGTTGTTATTAACAGTATTTTTTTTAATAACCACACGGACTATTCATTTTACGTTGCTTGATATTATTGTACATTTTCTTATTCCACTGAATCTTACGATATGTATCTGTTTTGGAATCTTGTGTGGGCGGCACTTTCATTCAGAGTATGCAGCGGTTGGTTTTTGTGCGATATGGGCAGCAATTTGGTATAGAATCATAAGTATTGAACAGCTTTACAACTCAATATCAGGAATCATCTGGGTTGGGCTTATGTTACTTACCCTGGCAGGGATGTTTATGCTGGGAAAACAACTCCTGAAAACCAGTCAGGGATATTCGGAGGGTTATTTATTATGGAATTAGTATTAGATAATTTAACTAAAAAATATAAAAATGTGACTGCTGTAAATCAGCTTAACTATGTGATGTCCAGTGGCGTGTATGGCCTGTTGGGGTCCAATGGGGCTGGAAAAACGACTCTGATGAGAATGATCTGTACTTTGATTAAACCGGACAGTGGACGTATTCTTTGTAATGGGAAAGATATTCAGCAGATGGCTAAAACGTACCGTAATCTTTTGGGATATTTGCCACAGGAGTTTGGATTTTATCCTGATTTTACAGCGGAAGAATATTTGCTGTACATTGCTTCAATTAAGGATATACATCCTGTTTTAGCCAGAAAACGGACGGACGAATTGCTTCGGCAGGTAGGAATGGAAAAATATCGGAAAAAGAAAATGAAGAGGTTTTCCGGTGGAATGAAGCGCCGTATAGGGATTGCACAGGCAATGCTGAACAATCCGAAGATTTTAGTTTTGGATGAACCAACCGCCGGATTAGATCCGGGTGAGCGCATCCGATTACGGAACCTTTTAAGTGAATTATCCCGTGATCGATTAGTGCTTCTTTCCACACATATCGTTTCGGATGTGGAATATATCGCGAATGAAATACTGCTGATGAAAGATGGGAGCATTGTAGATGCGGGGACAGCCGCAAGACTGATCGATGCAATGCCGCAGCAAGTATATTTATGCATGGTCCCGGAAGCTCATGTGGGGAGTTATCTCAAAAGATACCATGTGGCGAATGTAAGAACTACAGCGGATGGCACAGAATTGCGAATATTGGCAGATAAGGCTCCTATGCCTGAGGCAAGAATCACGCAGACAACGTTAGAGGATGTTTTCCTGTATCATTTTGGAAGGGGGAATGCCGGAGATGGTGCGTTTTGAATTAAAAAAAATATTTGTAAAGATGAGCAGTAAAATTGCATTGCTATTTCTGTTGCTATTTGCTGCTTATTCCGTTAGCAATGCAAACTATTTCGTATGGATAAACCAGGATGATACGGAACTGACAGGAAGGGCGGCGGCGAAAAAGCTTCGCGAAGCAGAAAATGAATGGTATGGCCCGCTTTAGCAGTCAGGGGTGGAAAAGCATTTATAATATTACTTTTTTTCAAGAATATTTGTTGATTGCAGTGGGAGGATATATCGGATGTTTATTTGTGGATTCACTTGCCATGCTTGTATCTGCGAAGACAAAATCTACGGTTGTGTCAGTAATTGTGCCTTTTGTGGTTCTTTTTGCGCCGGCAGTCATAAGGCTTGGGAACTCTCGTCTTGCGGAAAAAATTGACGGTCTTATGCCATACCAGCTTGTGCAAATGAACTCCCTTGACCGCCACATCCTTGCAGGCAAAGCCTGAAAGTGCCATAGTGGGTTACACACATTC
>JAUNJG010000157.1 GCA_030533385.1 Eubacteriales bacterium
ACATTTGAAAGAAAAACAAAAGAAAAGTTGCCAACGTTTACTTGACACAAACCAAAGGTACAGTTTTATTGATTTTTACTTAGGATTATTATAATATAAGAAAAACGAGATTACTAAGGATAGGAAGGATGCAAGATTATGATGACAGGAGGTTTACGATTGAAGCGGGAATTTGATATTTCCGCCATCTCATCCCTTTATTTTTTTGAATATAAGAGTGATTTTATTTTTAAGAGCGAATACCACGACTGCTTTGTGCTTCTTTATGTAGAGACCGGGTCCTGCGAGATTTCTCACGGACAAAAGACGGATCCCGTCTCCCTCTCCCAGGGACAGCTTTTCATACAGGCTCCGGATACCTGCTACTCTTTCCGGGCTTCCTCCAAGAGCTGCCCTACTCTGTTTGCCTGCGGTTTTTTCTGTAACTCTCCCCAGATGTCCCTGCTGACCGACCGGGTATTTTGCTGTGGCAAAAAGGAACAGCGCATCCTCTCCCTGTTGGCAGAAGAGGGACAGGAAAGTTTCTCTCCGGGACTCAAAAACAAATCCTCTTATGCGTTGGAGCGGCGGTTCAATCAGCCTTTTGGAGGAGAGCAGCTCATCGGGATGTATCTTGAAATGCTTTTCATCAACCTGGTACGTCAATACGTTTCCTTTGAGTCTTCTGAACTGACACGCACTTTGTTGTCTGAGTCGGATTCTGTTTTGCTGAAACGGATTACGCAATATTACCAGGAGCATCTCACAGAGCAGGTGACGGTATCACAGGTGTGCAAAGAATTTTCCATCGGGCGCTCTCATCTCCAGAGAATCTTTCGGCAGGAGACAGGATTTGGCGCCATGGAATACTTTTCTCAAATGCGGATTGGAGCAGCCAAAAAAATGATCCGGGAAAACGACAAAAAACTGACAGAAATTGCTGAGGAACTGGGGTATACTTCCATCCATTATTTTTCCAGGCAATTTAAAAAAATCACCGGAATGGCGCCATCCAGATATCAACGTACCTTGCGGACGGCAACCAGTGATCCGGTGTACCAGCAAATTGAGCTGGACAACAAGGAAGGATTCCTCCCAGATTCTTCCTGGCAGGAATAGCCCCTCCTCGCTCCGTGTGAGGAAGGGATCCAGCTCTTTTTCTTTTATTTTTTATGCAGGGTTCTATTTCCAAAGTTCTTCGGGATAGAGCCCTTCCTTTTTTTTCTCGGCTATGGCCTGCACTACCGTCTCTTTGTCCTGCTGATAGGTCACCCCATACCATTTTTCTTCGGATTCCAGCACTTTGACGGAAGCTTTTCCCTCCTCTAACAGCTCCGACACCACGCCCGGCAAAAAATACTCGCATTTCAGCGGGTTAGACTTCAGCTCCTTATCTAAAAATGCCGGAAATCTGTCGGAGAGTTCCTTCAAAAATCCCGGGGTAAATCCCCAGCAGTTCATGGAAACAGGGGTGTGGTCTGCAATCGGTATCCATGTTTTTCCTTCATCCAGCGTGTAAGCAGCACCCGCTCCCTTTTTCTCGATTCTCGTTCTTTCCTTAATGTCCGTCAGATAATGGTCCTCGTCCACCTGGCAGATTCCTCTTGCCACATGTCCGTTTTCCGTGATGGTCTTTTCAATGTGGAAGCCCACCATCATATAACGATATTTCTCATCATCTTCATGGCTGGTCAGATAATCATATATGACCTGAAATGCTTTCGGCCCGTAATAATCGTCGGCGTTGATTACTGCAAAAGGCTCCTCTATCACCCCGTGACAACACAAAAGGGCATGTCCCGTTCCGAAAGGCTTGCTCCTCCCGTCCGGAATGTCGTAACCTTCCGGCAGCCTGTCCAACTCCTGGAACACATACTTCACTTCCATCAATGGCTCGATTCTGCTTCCAATCATCTCCACAAAATCTTTTTCAATGGCGTGCTTAATGATGAAAACCACCTTTTGAAATCCTGCCCTCTTGGCATCGTACACAGAAAAATCCAAAAGCGTATGTCCTTTTTCATCCACCGGGTCCATCTGTTTCAATCCTCCATATCTGCTTCCCATTCCGGCCGCAAGCACGACAAGCGCTGGCTCTTTCATCTTTTGTCTCCTTTCCCATTTTGCTTTTTATTTTTTACTTCCTTTTTCTATTTTCCCACAAATGAACAAAAACTGCAACACAGAAAGAAAAATGGTTTGTGTCAAGTAAACGTTGGCAACTTTTCTTTTGTTTTTCTTTCAAATGTT
>JAUNJG010000074.1 GCA_030533385.1 Eubacteriales bacterium
GATCTCTTCCCTTTATTTTTTTCTTTTTTGCCAATGATAATTATACTCTAAGTGCGAGGGAATTCACAAAGAGGGGAATCCTTGTTATAATTCATCTGGGCAGGTGGCCGAGGATGTGGGAAATGACGATGAAGCCACGGGGAAGTATCTGTACACTCGGAGATATGTTCAGATATTCTCCATCTGCCAGGAATAAAAATGCAGAAGGGTATGCGGCTACCGCATCAAAAGTATCTGTTTCGGCAGGTGGATAGGGAATAAAAATAAAAGACAGACATATGGATTTTATTAGGAAGAAAAACATCTTTTGTCTGCCAGAGGTAAATTAGATGTGAGAAAAATTTCGCCTGATGGCAGCAGGCATGTCAGGAAATGACGGATCAGAGTGTATACAGGGGAGGAAAAGAAGATGAAGCATTTTATTCAAAATATTTTTTTGATTTTGATGATAACTATATTGATATTGTTTTCCTATGCGTATTTAGAAAAGAAAGAAGGACAGTTTGGCATCCGTGATTTTTTTGAATTTCTTGTCAATAAGAGAGAGGAGCAGCCAGAGAAGAAGAGGATAGAACCGAAAAGTCAGGAGGATTTGCACCCTTATCGGGCTGTTTGGGTGAGCTATCTGGAATTTAATGCTTACCGCCGTTCTGCAAAAAATAATAACAAAAAGAATTTTTCTAAGTTTTTTCAACATATATTGGAAAAAAGCAAAAAATGCGGGATAAATCGAGTCATCGTCCAGGTTCGTCCTTTCGGCGATGCACTCTACCAGTCGGGATACTTTCCATGGGCGGCATGTATTTCAGGAACACAGGGAAAAGCGCCGGGATATGACCCGCTGAAAGTCATGGTGAAGCTGGCGCACCAAAATGATGTGAAAATAGAGGCCTGGATTAATCCTTATCGCATTTCTTCGGGCAATAACATAGAAGAGCTGCACGAGGAAAATCCTGCAAAAATTTGGGCGGCGTCTCCGGCATCCACAAGGAATGTGTTGAATTATGACGGCATGTTGTATTATAATCCGTCTTCTTTGGAAGTACAGCAATTAATTGTAGACGGTGTGACGGAAATCGTAAAAAATTATGAGGTGGACGGCATACATATGGATGATTATTTTTATCCGGCCTTCACGCCGGAAAATGTATCCACGGGATTTGATTCCCTGGAATACAGGGAGGCGCTGGAAAATCGTTCCATCGAAAATAAAATGACTATCGCAGAGTGGAGAAGAGAGAACGTGAATACGTTGGTGTCTGCCATGTACCAAGCTGTAAAAAAAGAAGATCCGAACGTGACGTTTGGAATCAGCCCGGCGGGGAACCTGAACAATCTGCGCAGCGATTTGGAACATTATGCAGATATTGATACATGGATGACTGGGGAAGGGTATGTCGATTACATTATGCCGCAGATTTACTGGGGATATACCAACAGCCAGGCGCCTTTTGATAAGGTTTTGAAAGAGTGGTGCGATTTGGCGGAAAAATCCAAGGTGAGGCTGTACATTGGAATCCAGCTTTACAGGATGGGGACGGAAGAAACGCAGTCGGATTATGAGGAGCTGCAAGACCCATCATTGATTCAAAAGCAGATCAGGCAGGTCGAAGAATCCGGGGTGGCCGCAGGCTACTGCCTGTTTAGTTATCAGTACTTAGATCCTGACAACCGGACGTACCTTTTTGATTCCTGTGAATTTTCCAAAAAGAGAAAAAAGATTTTGAGAAAGATAGGGAAACAATTAATGGGAGAAGGAAAGGATGAAAAACAGACCGGGAGCATTTGATGGAAAACTTGTATATAGAAAGGTGACAAAGGCAGAATTCACAAAAGGGAAAAATTGGCGGTTCTGATTGAAAAACATATAACTATGCGTTAAAGTTGAATTTTGCGAACAGTTGAAACTGCTTCTCTCATGAAACAAATATGGAATATATGGAATAAATGAAAGAAATCATAAAAAAGAAACCGGCGGCCAGGCCAACAGTCAGATAGGTTTGCTGACGATTGGTTGCCGGTTTCTTTGGACGCAGCAACGCTACGTCAAAATTTTATGAGTACGTCCTCTTTCGGATATTGGATTGTGAAAATTATGCCTGACAGGATGCTACGATTTTATAGTCCTCCGGAATACCGTAAATATTTTCTACAGGGCCTAAAGTCCATTTCACCTTGCACAGAGTCTGTTCCATGACCGTTGCAAAATACAGCATGGAAATTCCTGCATCAATGCTTTCCTCGTAATCGCTGCTTTCCACGTCATCTTTTACCGTCAAAATAATGGTTCCCTTGTCAATGATAAATCTCCATGGCTGACGATTTAACGTAGACGGCGCTTTTCTGGCGCAATCCATCGGATCATACAACGCACGCTCCAATAAGGTGGAAACATCTGCTCCCTCTCCCCATTTGTCAATGTATACCATCTGTTCCAGAGGAAGAATTTTAGAATATTCGTCTTTTTTGCGTATATCGGCCTTGGTGTAATTGTCTCCCGTCTTTAATGCGCCCAGGAACTTAGTCGTTTTTTTCTTTCCATATCCAAAGCTCAAAATGGCCGCCACCGTCTTATCTGTCACGAGATTTAATTTTTCAATGACCGTCTTGCTGTCTTCAAAAGAAATCCAGCAGGAATCTATGCCCATCTCGAAAGCTTTCATGGAAATGCTTTCTCCCACATATCCGGCATTTTCAATGTAATGCTCTTTCTGTTCTGAAAGCACGATAACGTAATGAGGAGCCTCGATTAAGATGCCATGGTATCCGGCAAAGCCGTTGAGCTGGTGATAGACGTCGTCCTTGTCCATGAGGCGGATGTCCAGTGCAATGTCGTCGATCAGTCTTGGACAATGGTTGGCAAAATCTCCGAGCTGTATCATGATTTTCTCGTCCACCGGTTTCTCTTTGTACTCTCTCACGGATGACTTGTTTTCAATAATTTCTTTGTAATCCATTGTTATATCCTCCCTGTCCCTCTTTATTATTTTGAAGAAAAAAAGTGTTTTAAAAAAACATAAAGCACAATGATAAATGCAAACAGGTATCCAAAAGCGCCGATGGCGGGGATGCCTAAAATCTTTGGCTCCATGTTCGTGGTGCAAATGATACTGGAACTGATGAGAAGAGCCATCACCCACAGGCCCATCACGATATTTCGCACCAAGCGGCGAAGCAGCCGGGCAAGCTCGGAAGAAACGTGTAAATCCAGATTGATTTTTGTCTGTCCCTTCATATGTCCCTGTAAAATGTCGGAAAATAAGGAGGGCAGATCCACCGCTCTTCTCAGTGAGCGAAAAAGGCTTTTTCCGGTGTTTTTCAACTCCTTTTTTATGGTGCCGTTCTGCCACAACTGGGCCTTCAGCCGATCAGACGCAATGTCAACCATGTTGATTTCCGGGCTGAGGTGGGACAAAACGCCTTCCACATGGGTCATTCCTCTTGCCAGCAAAGTAAGTCCGTGAGGCATGGTAATTTGATTTTCTTTCATGATTTCCATCAGATCTTGCATCAGTTTGGCAATATCAATGCTGCCAAAATCAGCGGTACCATATTTGGACATTAAATCACGGATGTCCTCATAAAGCTTGCTTGGGTCTGTCTTTCCCCTGCATTCTCCGAGGGCCAGGACGGCGTCCTGGATTTTTCCGATATCGTTGAGGGCGACGCCCTCGACCGCCTCTCCAAGGTAGTCTCTGTCCCGCTCTGAGAGATGTCCCATCATCCCCATGTCCATCCACACGATTTTTCCATCTCGAATCATCACGTTTCCGGGGTGCGGGTCCGCATGAAAAAAGCCGTCTTCGATGATCTGCTTGATAAAATTGTCGGCAAATTTTTGTCCGATCTCCTTCAGGTCATAGCCGTGATGCAGCAACAATTCACAATTGTCTATCGCTATGCCGTCCACATATTCCATGACGAGGACTCGGGTGGTAGTAAATTCCCGGTACAGCCGGGGGGTCTCAATGTAAACCAGATCTTCATTATTATGGGCAAACCGTTCCATGTTGGTGGCCTCCATCAGAAAGTTCATCTCTTCCTGTGTGACCGTCCAAAGCTCTGCCAGCACCATCTCCAGATCCACCAGTCCCTTTATACTCACGGGCGACAACAGTCTGACCGCACGACGAAGGAGGCTGATATCTTTTGCCATGGTATCATAAATATCTTTTCTTTGTACTTTGACGACAACTTCCTCACCCGATTTTAGCACGGCGCGGTGAACCTGAGCGATGGAAGCAGAACCCAGAGGCGTTTGCTGTATTGAAGAAAATTCTTTTTTCCACGAAAACCCCAGAGAGGACTCCATCACCTCCTCCACCTCAGAAAAATCCATGGGAGGAACTTCCGAGCGAAGTTTCATGAGTTCCTCGCAATATTTTTGAGGCAAAATATCAGAGCGGGTGGACATAATCTGTCCCAGCTTGATATAGGTTGGACCCAAATCTTCTAAAATCTGCCGCAGCTTCTCCGGGGTCATTCCCTTTGTGATAGAATGTTTCCGCAATACGCCGGTTATCTCATGAAGGCGTCCTCGATTGGATTCTTTTGGCTCCTGCATTTATTCTGTCACCGCTTCATCTTCTGCCTCTGGAGATGTACAGCAATTCTTCTCTTCCATCGCCTCAATTTCTTCTTTGAGCGCTGCTACCTGCTCCGGCGACAGACGATTTAACATATCAAAAATATCTTCTTCTGCATCCTTCTTTGTGTCTTTATCCCCGAAAGATGCGACGTGATCCACACATTCCTTCATGCTGTGTTTCAATTCCTGGTTGAGGGCTTTTCCCTGCTCTACGGTGAGTTCTCCCTTGCGAACCAGTTCGTCCAGAATTTCCTTTGATTTTTCCGCCGTCACGGCCGCAGTGCCGATTCCTGCCAATAATAATTTTTTAATGTTGTCTCCTAATTCCATAATAAAGTCCTCCTATGATTATTATTTTGCCGGTTTATCCTGTCGGAGAAGACGCTCTCTTTTGCAGAGCGGGTCATATCTGTTTGTCTCAGGGAAGAAATCTTCAGCCAAGACAAAAGCTCCGGCGGATGGCAAGCGCACGATTTTACCTATGTCAGCGTCCGCCGATTTGTGCGCCGCCGCAAGAACGCCGGGACGTTCCTGCAAAAAGAAATGCGAAAATCAGTAAAAAATGTCTGCCTCCCTGATATCTCACATAAAAAGCCGAAAGATTTTCGGCAGAAAAATAATGCATCCGATGATGGAAGCCATGCAGGCGGACAGTAAGACTGCGCCGGCAGCGGTATCTTTCGCAAGCTTTGCCAAAGGTTTGCGCTCCTCTGTCACCAAATCAACAACGGATTCTATGGATGTATTGATGAGTTCCAATGACAGAATCAGCCCAAAAAGAATCAGGCAGATGCACCATTCGGTGGGAGAAATGCGAAAAAACAGCCCGGCAGCAACGACGAAAAAAGTAAATACCAAATGGATTTTGATATTCCTCTCCTTTATGATGCACGACGCAATCCCTGAAAAAGCATAGCCGAAACTTTTGTACAGGGGGGCCTTCTTTTCTCTTTTCATATGTTATCACCTGCTTTGTCTCTTTTTACCAAAATTATAACAAAGATGCAGAGAAATAACCAGCCTATTATCATTATTTTTCGTTCCGACAGGAAGATTTCCTGCCTGTGGGCGTTGTACTTTTGCCTTTGTCATGGGATTTTTTGCTCCAGTAAAAAGGACGGTATCTTTTTTTAAGCTCCTTTACTACCTGGTTATTATTGTATCCGTCAATGACAATATCATATTCCCCCTCCACATTTCCAAAAGTGATGGTTTTGTTCAGTCCGGTTTCTTTTTGCAGATAATGTATCATATGCTCTCTTGTCGCATTTTTATTAAAGATTTTAATATATTGATATCCCGGATACTCTCTGGAAGGGTAGGTGGTAACTCTTAAATGGGTAAACATTTCCTGGCTGCATATGGCATCATACAGTTCCAGCGCTTTTTTTTCTTCCAGAATCATCATGAAATATACGCAGTCCGCATCCGGAAACAACTCTTTGTCTGTGTAATTGCGGTAAGGAGAATATCTCGCCTTCTCATACATATCCTTTTCCGCCTCATTGATGAGTTCTTTATATTGAATCACCAAAATATTGTCCATGAGCATATTCATGAAATAATTTACATGGAACGTATCCAGAAATTCTCGCACGGAAGTGGCCAGTTCACTGGATATCACATAGGCGCGGAGGTATTCGTTGGTGTGAATGTCATACATGGCAGCTCCGTCCATGGCGATGACGGGCAGCTTCAGATGAATGCCCCGGAGGGGTTCCATCAATGAGGCCGGCGTCCGCATGGTGGAGACGGTAAACTGCGCGCCTTCTGAGAGCATACGGTTTAATTCTATCCGGCTGTAGTCAGAAAGCTGCTCATTTGATGCCAGAAGGGTGTCATCCATTCCTGAGATAAAAAGCACATCGTTGATTTTCCGCCTGGGAATACGCAATTCATTGATGAGCATACCGATAATCAGACCAATCAGAGTGTCCGTCATACGGTTCCATACAAACAGATATGGGTTGGCGTCATAGACATGATTGACGACGACGCTCAAAAGAACCACGCAGGAAAAATAGGCGGCATTTCTTTGATTAAACAGGAGGGTGATATACAGTACGGCCACGATGGCAAAAGAAACCAGGATATAGTAGCCGATCTCTCCCACTCCCAGGCGCACTAAAATATTTCGGTCAATGAGTATGGCTATCAGGCCGAACAACCCGCCGATGCACGTTCCGACCGTTCGTTGTAAGGCATTGGAGATGCTGTTTTCCCGGAACGGTTGTATACACCACAGGGCGGCAAGTTGTGATTCAAAGACGTTGCCCCGCCGATGAAAATAGTGGTAAAAAATAAAGCAGCATAAAACAGCCACGGCAGATTTTATGATGCGCATACCGATTCTGGGAAAATGGGACGCTATCTTTCTTTTCAAATTCATATTGTTCTTACCTCATAAGCTTTCAGAAGTTCTTGGAGCGACCTCGGCTCGTAGTTGACGTATTGGTGCATACAGCCGACGTTGATGGCCTTAAATTCCGGGTCGCCTTTGTGCCGGATGGCAGTGTTTTGGTTCATTTCCCTGATACATTTCTGGAAAAAAATATCTTCCTCTCTCGTGTGGGTATGTCCGTAAAGAAGGATGCTGCCCTCATGCTGGCCGTTCCACATCAGAATGGGATAATGAGAAAGCACCAACTTATAGGCCGTTCCATCCAGGTGTTCTGTCAATTCTTTATAATCGCAAATATCAAAAAATAACTGTTGCAGACGGTAATCTCTTAAATCATCGTGATTTCCCTTCAAAAGGATTTTTTTCCCTTTCAGGCGAGCCACCAGAGACAGCAGAGCCTCGTTGGTTCCTCTCCTGCTGACATCTCCCAAAAGATATACCACATCGCCGTTGGTTACTTTTTTATTCCAGTTTGCAAGAATGTCTTCGTGCATATCTTCCAGAGTGCGATAAGGCCGGTTGTCATAATCATGAGGACTGCTCATAAGTTGATTTTTGCAAAATAGATGTAAGTCGCTGATATAGTAATTCATTCTCGGTCTCCTTCGTATGCTGTAGGCTGTCGAATGCATAGTTATATTTTTTCATATTTTTATGAAAAAAGCATTGACAAAAACAGAATATAGTGATATTATAAATGAGTTGACACGCCGGCCTGTCGGAATTGGCAGACGAGGCAGACTCAAAATCTGTTGATGGCAACATCGTGTGGGTTCAAGTCCCACGGCCGGCATTATTTCTTTTCCTGTAGCGGATACGGCAAGGAGCGGAGGAAAAGAAGAGGCTGATTCCGAAGAATATAGGTTCAGCGCTATGAAAAATTTAGAAAAAGATATGGAAAGAATCAGAAATTATCTTCTGGTTCTTTTTTGTTTTCTTATCTAAATTCCAGGAAAAAATCTTGTCCCCATCTCCATCTTTGACGCTCGGTACTCAAATCACCTCTCTGCTTTCCGTCTTCTTTCACAGGATACACTCTCCTTCTCAAACTTCCCTGGAAGCGATGATTTGTCATCTTCTCCGGGATGGGATGCGCCAAGATGAAACTTCTTGCTGATTTTTTGGGTGAGAAGGCAGATCAGGAAGATTTTTCTCCCAGGATAAAGTGATTTTTATGATAGCTTATCAGCCCGTCCTCTTCCATCTTTTTTAGCTCCCTGCTCAGAGAGCTTCGGTCTGCACACAAATATTCCGCAAGCTCTGTTCGTCCGAGAGGAATGGTAAACGTTGTCGTTCTCTGTCTTTCTGCCTGCAAGCGCAAATAGGTTATGATTTTATCTCTTAGTGTTCTGCGGGAGCTGACTTCCACTTTTTCCATAAGTTGCACATTTTTATCGCAGAGAAGGCGAACCATATTTTCTACCAGACGGTGGTGAAAAATACAGGCGTTGGTACAGATATGCAAAATCTTGTAAAAAGGCAGGAATAGCACATGACTGGAAGACGCTGCCCAAAAGGTGACCCGGGAACTCCTGTTGCTTCCGCAGGCAAAAGTTTCGCCGAAAAGCTCTCCCTGATGCATGTGGACGAGCAACGTCTGCGTGCCATCATCGTTTTCTTTCACCATATGCACCTTTCCTCTTAAAATGATGCCGACGCATTTTACCGTCTCCTCGGAAAGAATGATAATCTCCCCCTTTTTGTAACTGCGGGTGTAGTATCCGAGGCAATCCAGCATGGCAGACAAATCCTCCGGATTGATTCCGGCAAACAAGGGATGTTGTTTGATTTCTTTCAGGTAGGATTTCATAATCGTTCCCTCTTTTCACGGCCCGGTGGGCGGCGTTCGGCGCATCTGGGCGAACGCCGCCCACCGAATAAGTGTGTAGTTCCTAGGCCTGTGCTAACTCCTCTTTTGTCACTTCTTTTCCGTCTCTCCAGATTCGTTCTAAATCGTAAAATCCTCTGTCTTCTTTGCTGAACACATGGACAATGATGTCTTTATAATCCATTAAAATCCAGTTGGCCGTCTGGTATCCTTCAATCTGTTTTGGCTGATATCCCGATCGTCCCAGTGCCTCCTCGGCGCTGTCGGCCATAGCCTGTACCTGATTTCGGTTGGTTCCGTCGGCAATGATAAAATAATCGGCCAGGACAGAAACGCCGCTGATGTCGAGAATTGTGATATTTTCTGCCTTTTTATCTTCTAAGGCTTCCACTGCAATAAGGGCCATTTTTTTTGATTCTTCCATGTCAGTCCTCCTTTTTGTCTTCTTGCAGATTTTGATAATATTCCCATGTTTTTTTTGTCATTGGGTCGGCTGCGCTCGCCTTGGTGGAGAGATACTCTACGCTGTCTCTCAAAATTAATCTGAGGCACTCATCCAAATCCTGAAAGGCCAGCCGGCGCACTTCCTTCAGATCAGGAGCCTGGTTGCGGTTTGGCTCCATGTAGTCGGCGATATAGACGATTTTTTCCAACAGTCCCATATTGGGCTTGCCTGTAGTGTGCCAGGTGATGGCGGACAGGACTTCCGGATCGGATACTCCGTATTTTTCGTAGGCAAAGCAGGCTCCCAGTTTGGCATGCAAAAGTTCCGGATTCTTTCTTTCTAACTCGGAGACAGGCATCCCGTATTTTTTACAGTAGGACAGCTTGTCTCCCGCCGATAAATATTTGGCGCAGTCGTGGAGCGCCCCGGCGAGGCGGGCTTTTTCCATGTCTGCTCCGTAGCGCAGTGCCAGGCAGGCGGAAGTGTACTCCACCCCAAGTGTATGCTCGTACCGTTTTTCTGATAGCAATTCTTTCAAATCTTTTTTGATGTCGTCAAGATACATAGACAATTCCTTTTTTTTATAAATATTCCGGCAGGTGCGGCAGATTCCGACGCAGAGCTGCTCTCACGTCCTGTATAGATCATTTGCGTAAATATAGTCTGCCACCTCTCTGGGGAGCAGATAACGTATGCTCTCTCCCGCGCGGATTCTTCGCCGGATATCACTGGAAGAAATCTCCAGCATGGGAGAATTGAGATAATGGATGGCGGCGTCATATTTATTTTCCAGATATTCAATCTGACTGGTGAGCGCCCCCGACAGGCTGTTTCCTCTTCCGGCCACCAAAATGACCGCCATGCTCAAAATGGCCGCCGGTTCCTTCCAGGATTCGATGTGGTATAGAGAATCCGCACCCATAATAAAATAATAGTCGCAATCCGGCGTTTTTTTCGTGAGGTTTCGCAGCGTTTCCACGGTGTAGGTTGCTCCTTCCCTGCGAAGCTCCTCACCTGAAAAATGAAAATGTTCGTTCAGTGAGATGGCAATCTGTACCATAGCCGCCCGATCCTTCTCCGTCACGGAATTGGTCATTTTTTTGTAGTAGGGATTTTTGGTTGGCATGAATAAAATTCCATCCAGATGAAACTGATGGTAGGCAGTCTCCGCCAGGAGCAGATGTCCAAAGTGGATGGGATTAAAGGTGCCGCCCATGATACCGATTTTTTTCTTTTTGCTCATTGGTCTTGCCCTCTCACGGCAAAAAATTGTGTGCTTTCAGGAAACTTTATTCCGAAAGCTGTTCAAACTTACTGTTCTCTTTTGCCTTTTTAAATAATACGATTTTTTTCCCGATGACCTGAACGACGGAAGATTGGGTTCTCTCAGCTAAGACCTCCGCAATTTCCCTCGGGTCATCCATGCAGTTTTTTAGTACTGAAATCTTAATCAACTCTCTTTTATCAATGGCCTCTCGCACGGCGGCGATGACCTCCGGTGTCAGGGATGCTTTTCCAATCTGGAAAATCGGATCCATGGTCATGGCGACTCCCTTTAAATAGGCCCGCTGTTTACTTGTCATAATATTCTCCTTATTTATAATAATCAAACTCCAGATGATATAATCTGACCGTATCTCCTTCTTCGATGCCAAGTTCCTCCAGGCGCTTCAGGACGCCATTTTCTTTCATAAATTTCTGGAAGAACTCAAAGCCTTTTTCTGATTCCAGGTTCGTATAGCCGAGCATACGCTCCACCTTCGGACCTTCCACAGTGAAAACGCCAGGTTCTGCCTTGGCCACGACGATGGAATCGACAGGCTCTTCGTTTTCTTCCTCGAAGAAATATTCCTGGGCAAATTCTGTGGTCTCCTCAGGGAACTCCTTGAGCAGGGCGTTGACGTGCCACAAAAGTTCTTTGACCCCTTTTCCGCTGACGGCAGAAATCGGGAAAACCCGGATGCCTTCCGATCCGAACTCTTCTTCTAGCATCTCCACAATGACCTGACAGTCTTCCTCCGTCATGGCGTCAATTTTGTTGGCGGCGATGACCTGAGGTCGATTTGCCAGATCCGGGTTATAAGCCTTCAGTTCCCGGTTGATGGCCCTGATGTCCTCGATGGGGTCTCTTCCTTCCACGGAGGCGGCGTCCACCAGATGAATCATCACCTTGGTTCGCTCAATGTGGCGCAAAAATTCAAGGCCAAGTCCCACGCCCTCTGACGCGCCCTCGATGATGCCCGGAATGTCAGCGATGACAAAACCGTTGCCTTCTGATAAATCCACCACGCCCAGATTAGGGTTTAATGTAGTGAAATGATAGTTGGCAATCTTAGGGTTTGCGTTGGTGACCCTGGATAACAGGGTGGATTTTCCTACGTTTGGAAAGCCGACAAGGCCCACGTCGGCGATTACTTTTAATTCCAAATCAACCCAAAGTTCCCGGGCAGGCTGGCCGGGCTGGGCGTACTTTGGCGCCTGCATGGTGGCAGTGGCATAGTGCTGATTTCCCTTTCCGCCCCGCCCTCCTTTTAGTAAGACCACCGGCTCTGTCCGATTGGACATGTCAAGGATTACCTTGCCGGTTTCCGCATCTTTGATGATCGTACCTGCGGGCACCTTTAGTATCATATTTTCGCCCTTCGCCCCGGTACAGCGGCGCTTTCCGCCTTCTTTTCCGTCACCGGCACAATATTTTCTTTTGTGTCTGAAATCAACCAGTGTGTTCAGACCAGGTTCCACGACAAAAATCAGGTCGCCGCCCCGTCCTCCGTCTCCACCGTCCGGCCCGCCGTCAGGCACATATAACTCTCTTCGGAAGCTGACATGGCCGTTTCCGCCCTTTCCTGAACGGATGAAGATGCGCGCACGGTCTGCAAACATGGCATACACATCCTTTCTTTCTATCAATCATTCTCCACCCGCAAAGGAAAAAAGAATGTACGTTCATTGTTATCGTTGACAATAATATTAAAACAAATTTCGTTTTGTCGCAACAAGATTTTTCCGAAAATCTTGTTGCGGCGGCGTTTCCTTGTTTTAAAAAATTTAAAAATAAAAAATGTTTTTTTATGAAATAAAGAAAGCGGCTTCAAAAATAACTATTTGAAGCCGCCGATATAACTATGCTACCGGATATACAGAGCACTGTTTTTTATCTCTGCCTTTTCTTTCAAAACGAACAACACCATCTACCAATGCAAATAATGTGTCGTCTCCACCGCGTCCTACGTTAACGCCTGGATGAATCTTT
>JAUNJG010000011.1 GCA_030533385.1 Eubacteriales bacterium
CCCGACTCTTAAACGATATTCATTGGTATATCCTTTTAATTTTCTTATATCGCCATTTGGTATGTTTTCTATAGCATTTTTTAATCGTTTTTTCGTTATAGTATCTGTGGAATTAATATATTTCACAGCCTGTTTCCCATATTCTATCTGAAACAAACACCCTGATTTTTTTGCTATATTTGTCTGGCGATTATAGTCTATCAACTTTTAGTAAAGATACCAACATTTGATAGACTATTAAAAAATCTTATATCTGTTCTTTCCTTCTCATCTGCTCATGGAGCGGCCTCTTCACCTTGCTTCTGGTCACCTCCACCAGACCGAGGGCGGTCATGTCCACCACCCGGCAGGGAATCCGGTCCTTGGCGCACTGTTCGGTAAAATAGGATAAAAGCTCCCTCTGCTGCTCCTTATCCCGCATATTGATGAAATCCACTAAAATGATGCCGGACAGGTTGCGGATGCGGAGCTGTCTGGCAATCTCCGCCGCCGCCTCCCGGTTCAGCTCATAAAAAATCCGTTCCTTTTGCTTCTTTTTTCCGATGACACTGCCAGTATTGACGTCAATGACCACCATGGCCTCGGTCTGCTCGATAACCAGACTTCCGCCGGATTTTAGCCAGACATGAGACTTTAGCGCCTCCTCAAAAAAATGAGGAAAGCGATATAGCTTTCTCAGACTGTACTCGTCTGTATAAAGGGCCGCCTTTTGTCCGTAGCGCTGTTTTAACTCCTCGAAAATCTCCGGGCAGTCGGTGACGATCTCATCAAGTTCTGTCTCAGGCAGTTCTTTTCCGAGGGTCAGATAATGAGGAGGCTCCCGGTAGAGAAGACTTCCCGGCTGGACGTAGGAAGCTTTGTGCAGAACAGAATCTATCTGGTGCATCAATTCCTTAAGCTCATTCAGAAGTACTGTTTCCTCCGTATGGGCCGCATTGGTGCGGACAATGATTCCGTAGGCACCATTTTTATAGGAAGAAATCAGATCAGAAAGTCGTCGCCTCTCCTCTTTGTCTGAGATTTTTTTGGAGACGCCGAACCGTTTGTCTTCCAAAGTGAGAACGAAATATTTCCCTTGAAGGGACAAATTGGTATCTGCCACCGGAAGCTTGGTTTTTACAGCATCCTTCACAATCTGAACCAGAAGAATGTCCCCGCCTCGAATGCCATGATCGTGAGAAGGTGACAAAGTGGCAGGGCGCCTTCCGTTTACCAGAGGAAAATAGCATTTTTTCCCCGCTCCAATTTCCAAAAAGGCACCACCGATGCCGTCAGCCACCCGCTCCACCCGGGCAGCATAAATATTTCCTACCAGGCTCTCTCGTTCCCGGTTTTCAAAATAAAGCTCCACCGGATATCCGTCGTCAAAATAACCGTAGCTAATCTCCTGTCCCTCTGCGGCAATGACAATCTTTTTTTTACTCATGGCCGTCCGCCTTCTCAGGGAGGATGGCTTTTGTCACATCCTTCCCCACGGCGCCGAGAGGCAAAAGCTGTCCGTCCCGTTCCAGATAAGTTTCCAGGCGGTGATATTGGAAAGCAAATGGTTCATAATCATACCCCAGATAGCGGCAGAAGGCTTCCATCACCAGCTGCGGTTTTAAATTTTCGGCACTGCCGGCCACCAACTTCATGAAAATCCCTTCTTTTTCCCGCACTTCTCTGATTTCCAAAATCATAGGAGAAATGTCCACTTCTTTTTCGCTGCGCTTCGTCTTTTTGGTGATGATAATCTGTTCCTGAAAAGCGAATGCATCAGTTCGCTTCAGAAAGGCATCTTTGTAGTAGTAGCCTTCCCGGAAGGTGACAAGATAATCGGCGGCGGCAGTGACTGCCATGCAGTTTTTCTCTTTTTCGTCCAGAAGCTTAAACTCCAGAATCTCAATTCCTTCATTCATTACCGCATTCATTTTTTCCATCATTTCCGCTCCGGCGTAACACCAGTCGAAAGAAATGTCGGCATATTCCCCCTCGCTGGTCATTCCCATGCCAAGAGGGGCCGCAAAACTCATAATCTGATGAGGACTCATCCCTTTGGAAAAGGATACGGGCAGTTTTGCCCGAAGCATTGCCTTATGGAAATATCGCTGCACGTCCAGATGTCCGATGAATTTCAGAACCCCTGTTTTAGTCCACTTTACTCTTGCCTTCAAAGCAAACACCTCCTCCGAAACGACTGGCTCCGCATCCGGAGCATTTTTCCCGACAGTTCGGTGTCACCCGCTCTGCCATGGCATTGTTCCACTCTCTTTCTAAAAATGCTCTGGTCACGCCGATGTCAATGAAATCCCAGGGGAAAGTTTCATCCAAAGAGCGCTCCCTGGTCGTATAAAAATGATAATCCAGACCATGTTCCTCCATGGCTTCCATCCATGCATCATAATGAAAATACTCTGTCCACGCATCATAGAGGCAGCCTTTTTGGTAAGCGGTATAGATGACATCGGCAATCCGTCGGTCGCCTCTTGCCAAAATGCCTTCCAGCACGGTAGTTTTTGCATCATGATATTTAAAAGAAAGACTGCGGCGGTTGTGTTGGGCTTTAAATTCATCGTTGACCAGGTGAGCGCGGCGGGTATACTCTTCTTCCTCACACATCGGCGCCCACTGAAACGGGGTAAAAGGCTTTGGAACAAAGAAGGAACAGCTTGCCCCTACAGATACCCGACCATGACGGTACTGGGAATCCATTTTATAGTAGGTCATGGCCACTTTCTCGCAAAGATGGGCAATGCCCTTCATATCTTCCTCGGTTTCTGTTGGAAGTCCCATCATAAAATAAAGTTTCACCTTGTTCCAGCCGCCCTGAAAGGCTTCCTCCGCTCCGTGAAGAATGGTTTCCTCCGTAAGCCCTTTGTTGATGACGTCCCTCATTCGCTGGGTGCCGGCCTCCGGCGCAAAGGTCAGACTGCTTTTTCTCACATCCTGCACCTTGCTCATCACATCGAGGGAAAAAGCGTCAATACGCAAAGACGGCAGGGCGATGTTGATATTTTTGCTGCGATAGTTGTCGATGAGATAATTACAAAGTTCCGGCAGATGACGATAGTCGCTGGAGCTTAGAGAGCTTAGAGAAATCTCATCATTGCCCGTGGAGCGCAGGGAGCGGTCTGCCACCCGCTCCAGCATAGACAAGCTGCGCTCTCTCAGCGGACGGTAAACCATGCCGGCCTGGCAAAACCGGCATCCCCTCGTACAGCCTCGCTGAATCTCCAAAACACAACGGTCCTGTGTTACCTTGATATAAGGCACCAGAGGTTTTTCAGGGTAGAAGGTGTTGTCTAAATCCATCTGTACCTGACGCACCACTTTCGTAGGTACACCCTCCTCCGTCGGCATCATGGAGGCGATGCGCCCGTCCTCGTGATAGGTCACCTCATAAAAAGCGGGTACATAAATTCCGGGAATCTGCGCCGCTTTTTTCAAAAACTCCCGGCGAGTGCCGCCGGAGGCTTTATGTTCCTTATAAAGATCCATCAGGTCATAATAAACGGTTTCGCTCTCTCCGATATAAAACATATCAAAGAACGGAGCCAGAGGCTCCGGATTGTAAGTACAAGGGCCGCCGCCGATGACAAAAGGGGCATCCTCCCGCCTGTCCTTGGCGAAAATCCCAATCTGTGCCAGATCCAGCATCTGCAAAATGTTAGTATAGCACATCTCATACTGGATGGTGATGGCCATAAAGTCAAATAGAAAGACCGGATCCTGACTTTCTAATGCAAAGAGGGGAATCTTATCCTCGCGCATTTTTTTATCCAAATCTACCCACGGGGAGAATACGCGCTCGCACCACACGTCCTCCCGCTGATTCATCTGCTCGTAAATAATTTTCATCCCCATGTGGGACATGCCGATTTCATACACGTCCGGGAAACACATGGCAAAGCGGATATCTACTGCATCCGCATCTTTGATGACCGCATTAATCTCGTGGCCGATATAACGAACCGGCTTTTCGATACTTAATAAGGTCTCATCGGTTAATGCTAAAGTATTCATAAACTGTCTTATCCTTATTTCTTCTATAATTAATCAAATGTTTTAAAAGTGCCATATGATTATATCGGTTTTACGACGGTTCGTCAATTCGTTCCCTTTGATTTTTTCCTGCACACAGTTTCTGTGTTTTTTTCGGTACGCTTTTTAAAAAAACATCTCCCCGAATTGCTTCAGGAAGATGCATGATTGTTCTTTTAGACGGTTTCTTTGGCAGCCGTAAGGTCCACTTCAAATTTTAGTACCATCGTCACAGCGAAGGCTACGGCAAATCCTGCCAGACAGCTCACAAGGTACAGTCCAAATCCTGGACCGAAAAAAACGGGAAGAGAGGCAAGGCTCGGAAAGGCAAAACTGAGTGCCTGCGCTCCCGAAAGTCCGGCCAGCGCTCCTCCGATGCCGCCTCCGATGCAGACAGCGGCCATCGGCTTCTTTCTCGGAAGGTTTACGCCAAACATGGCAGGCTCGGTGATTCCGAACATGGCAGATAAGGCGGCGGAAGCACAGATGGACTGAAAACTTTTATCTTTGCTTTTTAACATGACTGCCAGCGCTGCTCCCGCCTGAGCAAACACGGCAGGGCCCATCAGAGCCAGCACGGTATCATGTCCGCTCACCGTGATATTATTCATTCCAATCAGGATGAAGCTCCAATGAAAACCGAAGATGACCATGGGTTGAATGATTGCACCAAGCAGCAGACCGGCAATAATGGGGGAAAGACCGTAAATCGTCTTATATACCGCCGCCAATCCATCTCCGATGATGGCGCCCACAGGGCCGAAGGAAAGCAGCGTAATTGTCCCCACGATCAAAATTGACAGCAAAGGTACCATAAATCCTTTGATGATATCGGGAAGTACCCGGTTGAGCATTTTTTCCACAAGTGCCAGAAGACCTGCTGCCAGTATGATCGGAATGACGCTGGAATGATAAGTCACTCCCTTCAAAGGAAGCCCGAAAAAGCGAACGGTATTTCCTGCTTCAAGTACCGTGTTCAGCGACGGGTAAAGCAAAATACCTGCGATGACGACGGACGTGAATGGGTTTGCCCCGAACTTCTTGCCCGCCGTGAATGCGAGCAACACAGGCAAAAAATAAAACAAGCTGTCTCCCATGGCGTTCAGAACAAGATATGTTTCGCTCTCCGTCAGGAGGACTCCGGTTGTCGTGAGAATCGCAAGCACACCCTTCATAATGCCGGCGGCGCTCAACAGATTGACGATGGGAAGAAAAATCCCTGATATGGCATCAATGATCGTGCTGCTCACAGATTGTCTTTTTTCCTTTTCCATGTTCGCGTTCTCCTTTCATTAGGCGTAAGCAAGGAAGCACTGGAGGGCTCCGACTAAGTTGGCATCATTTTGGAATTTGCAGGCGAGGACATCAGCGTGCGGAACATGATACGGACACTCCGCATAGAGCGCTTTCAGATTGTTTCTGATGTATTCTATGAATATGGGCTGTGCGCTGATTCCGCCTCCTATGGCGATTCTTTCCGGGTCAAGGATGGTTTGAATATTAAAAATCTGCACAGCGATTTCTCTTGTGAATTGTTCCAGACATTCCTGTGCCTCACGCTCTTTGGCATTGACAGCGTTAAACACAAGAATTCCATCCACATCCTCTGGATTGAGATTTTTTCTTTCCGCATACATGGCACAAAGTCTCGGTGTGCCGCATTGATTTCCCCATACTGTTTTATAAGAAGGAACGCTGTTCTTTTCTGTCAGAATGTAGGATACTTCACCGGAGGAGAAATGTTTTCCTTTGTATAATTTTCCTTCATGAATGATTCCGCCGCCAATCATAGTTCCGAAAATGAGGATGACTCCGTCCCGTACATCTTTTAGACTTCCTTCTGCCGCTTCAGCCATCGCCGCACACTTCGCATCATTTTCTATGTATATTTTTACAGGGCATCTTTTGTACAGGCTGTGACGAAAATAGAAATCATCATTGTACTTTAGCGCTCCTCCCATGGAACAATATCCATTTTCAGAATCAATGATTCCAGGCATGGAAATTGCAATTCCGTCCACGTCAGGCACCTCGTCATAAAGCTGTCCGATGGCCTCGATGAGATCTTCCCTCTTAGTATGAGGTGTTGCAACTTTGCCCCTGGAAATCACCGACATATCCTCGGTCATGTAAGCATATTTAATATAAGTTCCTCCGATGTCAATTACTAAAACTTTCATCATAAATTCCTCCTTTTGTTCGTAATATTTAATTGTTTCATTTATAATAAATAATATATTTAAAACTCGGTTTTTGTCAATATATTATTGAAAAATAATTAATATTTTTTTGTTCATAAGTATTTTTTTTGCGTGTGAGTTCAAAAAAATAGGAAAAACGAGACGACATATCTCAATTTTCTCTAAAAAAATATGTTTTGTGAGGAATAAAACAGCCTTTTCTTATCATGAGGAAGAAAAGCGTTTTTCATTCAAAACTAAAATAGATTTATATTTAACATGAATATATGCAATTACAAAAAATAAAAATCATAATTTTCATTTTGTTCGTAATTATTTTTGGTTTTTAAAGTTGATTTTTTTGAATAAAAGAAAATTAAAATTTAAAATATATATAAATAAAAATAATTTATGTTTCGTTCGTAAAAAAAATAAGGCGATTGCTTTACTAAAAAAGACAGATATGATAGAATAAGTACAAAATCGTTTTCAGGAGGAGTAAATTTATGGAAAACATACGAATCAATCAAATACTTGAGTTGCTTACGGATGAAAATAAGATGGAGGTGGCAACTCTCGCTAAAAAACTTGGGGTTTCACAAGTGACAATACGAAAAGATTTAGATACACTCGAGAACAGAAGAATCATTGTGCGAGAACACGGTTTTGCACTCCTCCGCAATGCAGATGATATCAGCGGGAGAATGGCCTATCATTACGAAGCAAAAAAAGTAATTGCCAAAAAAGCGGCCGAGCTGGTCTCTGACGGAGATACGATTATGATAGAGAGTGGCAGCTGCTGTGCACTTCTTGCCGAGGAGCTTGCTGCCTCAAAAAAAGATTTGACGATTATTACGAACAGCGCCTTCATCGCCGATTACATCCGGGGAAATTCCAACTTGCAAATTATCCTTCTGGGCGGGATTTATCAGCCCAATTCGCAGGTTACGGTCGGCCCGATGGTCTTGCAGTGTGCGGAAAATTTTCTTGTCGATTTGTTTTTTATCGGCACGGACGGATATTCCGCAAGGGGCGGTTTTACTAACAAAGACCAGATGCGCGCTCAGGCCGTCCGGGACATGGCCAAACAGGCGTCCAGGGTGGTTGTGTTGACGGAGAGTAGCAAATTTTCAAAACATGGCATCGTGCCCCTGAATTTGAAAGGTAAAATCAAATTTTTGGTTACAGACGAAGCAATTTCTCCTTCTGTCAAGGCGAAAATGACGGATGTTGGAATTTGTATGATAACGGCCGGGAAAGAATGATGATACAGACAAAACTATCGGGGCTTCTTAAAATAGAATCCCCGATAGTTTGAATCACTTTGTTTTTTCTTCTGCCTCTTCCAGAGAGAAATAGCCGTATGCCCTGACCGTATGAAGAAGATTTTCCTTCGCAGGATTCCGTCCTTCTTTCTTTCTTTTTTCGATCATGGCCTGATATCGCTGAATTGTCTCATCTGAATAAGTTCCCAGCTCACCCCTTAAATAAGATTCCACTGAAGTTTCATAAGTTGTGTCTTCGGACGAGGAAACTTTTCTTCCCCCTGCTCTTAATTTTGGATATTCTGCTTCCAGCTCCTTGGCCCACAAAACCTCCTGTCTTATGATTTCCTCTTGAATTCTGATGCGCTCCTCCGAGCGAGGAGGAAGTCTGTCACAGATTTTCTCATAAGCTTTGGGATCTGTGTTGAATAACATCCTTGCATATTTTTCTTCCAGCAGATTTTTTTCTTCCATTTCCGCCTGTTGCAGATCGTCAAGATAACTTTCCAGCACATCTGTCTCCCACGTCAGGAACTGGCTTTTACGCATAATGGAAAAAGTTTCCCAATCATCCTGGCACGCAGCTCTGCCGCCTTCATTTTGTACGTTTCCAAATTGTGCCCATTCTTTGGCGACAATGGAATCTATCAGCTTCTCCGTATATTTTCTATTTCGCATATCGGTCAGGAATGCAAAGACTTCTTCCTTTGTCATCTCCAAAAAACTGTGTGTTCCCGAAGAAAAGCCTTGTCTTTTCACTTCTGCTCTTATGAGATCGCAGATATCTTCCATCAGCTTTTCTGCGCCGTCCTCCATAAGATTTGCCCGCATCAGCTGCTCGATGGCTTCCCTGACTTTTTTTGCAGTCTCTATGTCAAGCAGACCTCTCATCTTCCATTTGTAATAAGGCATATACGTTTGATTCAGAAGATAAACGGCATGAATGGCAGATTGGATGAACTCTGCCGTCGTCAGATAGACGGCGCCAAAGTCGCCCCGTCTTTTCATTCTGGAAAAATTGTACTGTCCAGTCTGTGCCAGTTTTCCAAGTTCCAAAGCCAGCTTTTCCAGTCTGACTTCTTCTGGGTATTTCAAAAATCCTTCTCTTCGCCGGGTAAATTCTCCCAGTTCATCTTCAAAGACCTCTCCGCTAACTGCGGCACGGAGCGCTTCCTCCGGTATCTGCATCCAATCAGAAAAGGACGCAGGCGCGTGAGGATGGCCTGTTAATCTGCGGTAAAAATCGCCGATTTCAAAAACGCCCACTCTGTTTTTTCCGTGTTCCGTGCTGTTTCGGACAGGAAATCCGGCATATTCACCAGGAAGATGCGCATAATCATTTGATAGAGCTGCCCCAATGGCATCATAGTCGCTTTTTGTCAGCCAAAGACACACTCCAGGTCCAAAATCATGATCTGAAGAATATTCATCATCATATCCGAGGCATTCCGAACCTTCCCCCGAAAGACCAACCGCAATCCTTTTGGCATATGCCGGGTATTTTTTAAGAAGCATCGGCTTGACATATTCTTTGTAATAGCCTCTCGCCAGATCCATGCCCCGTCTTTTGCCGGTGAGAACTGCATTTTTTCTGTGCAAGGCATCTTTGACAATCTCCAGATTTTTTTCCGTGGTCACATAGTCTCCGTTTTTCCCATAAGTTTGCTCCAGTTCGCACAAAGTCTTTTCGTAATATTGCACTGCTTTTTCCAGGTCGCCCTGGCGGAAGCGTGCTTCCGCCAACCCGGAGAGAGCCGCCGCATAGTGAGCATCTTTTCGGTCGGGATTTTTCTCAAAAATGCTGACGGCCTTCTCCATATGGCGGATGCCTTCCGGGATGTCATTGAGTCCAAAACAAATATTTCCAAGGTTAGTATAACTGACGGCCATCTCGAACTCTGAATTTTCCATGCATCCAATCAGATTCATAGCGAGCAAAAGTTCTTCTTTTGCTTCTTTCAACCTCCCGGATTCCGCATACAGGATGCTTCTGTTGTTATATAAGGAAGCCATCTCATAGCTGTCGCTTCCCATGTGAGTTTTGATGAGTGTCTCGGCCCGGTCGTAATATTCCTTTGCTTTTTCCATCTCTCCTGCCGCCCGGCATTCTGTTGCAGCATTTAGAAGAAGTGTTCCGTACTGTGGTGTTCCCTCTATTCCTGCCAGCTGTGAAATTCCAAGCATCTGCTCTACGCACAGCATACCTTCCTCGTGTCTTCCAGCGGTTCGATAGTATCCTGTCATCTCGCTTAGCACAGTCAGACAGCCCTCGTAATCCGCTTTATCCGCAGAATCCTGGAGCGACTGCTCCAGGAACTGCTCTGCCTGATGGAACTGATTTTCTTCGTAAAATTTATCAAGCCTCTCAAAAAAATCTTTTACCATTCTGCGACTACCGTTTTTCCGGCTTCTGCCTTCATTCCGGTCTTGTACTCGATAACCGGAGTGCCCTCGTCATCCAGCACGATGACCATGACGTCCGGGCAAAGTCCTTTCGATTCCACCAGTTTTTTGTCGAAATCCACGAGGAGTTCTCCGGCTTTTACCTTCTGTCCTACTGTTACATGAGCGTGGAATCCTTCGCCGTTTAAGGAGACGGTGTCGATTCCGATGTGAATCAGGATGTCAAAACCGTCTGCTATATGCAGCCCCACCGCATGATTGGTACCTTCCATAACGACGGACACCTCTCCGTCTACAGGAGCGACAACCTTACCGTTGGAAGGTTCAATGACAACGCCCTCGCCCATCATGCAGGAAGCAAACGCTTCATCCTTTGCCTGGTTCATCGGAAGAACCTTTCCGGCTGCCGCAGACACCATGCTGCCTTTTTCCACGGAGGAATGTTTCTTTGCAGACTGTTCTGC
The DNA here is from genome assembly GCA_030533385.1 of Eubacteriales bacterium. GTDB lineage: Bacteria > Bacillota > Clostridia > Lachnospirales > Lachnospiraceae > Anaerobutyricum. The sequence goes on from JAUNJG010000011.1 coordinate 10,333, forward strand.
CATCTCAGCGGCTCCCGCATACTTGCTCGCAACGGTCTGTTCTGCCTCTTTGGCTTCTTCCGGATGCTTTCTCAAATATTCCACGTATTCTTCAAAGTCGCTTTTTATCACGGTGACCTGCGGACCGTAGATAACCTGGATGGCGTTTCCTTTTTTTACAACACCCTTTGCTCCTGTCGCTTTGAGGAGAGGTTCGTTGACCGCATTGCCGTCATTTAACGTCAGGCGCAGGCGGGTCGCACAGCAGTCGATGACCGTCACATTGTTAAGGCCGCCGATTCCCTGGAGAATCGCTGCTGATTTCGGATCAAAATGAGAAGGAGAAGCAGAATTTGCCGCGCCAACTCCTGTTGCCTTTTGGTATTCCGCCTTGCTCATGAGTTTCATCTCTTCTCCTTCGTCTTCTCTTCCCGGAGTCTTTAAATCCCATTTGATGATGAAGAACCGGAAAATCAGGAAATAAACGATGAAGAAGACAACAAATACAGGAAGCATCATCAGCCAGTTTGTCTTCGCCTGTCCCGGCAGAACGCCAAAAAGTACGAAATCTATCAGTCCGTCTGAGAACGTCGTGCCGATGCAAATGTTAAGTACATGACAGGTGACAAAGGCCGTTCCTGCCAGCAGTACATGGATGACAAACAGCGCAGGGGCAAGGAACAGGAAAGTGAACTCGATTGGCTCTGTGATTCCTGTCAGGAAAGTAGTCAGGGCAACAGAAATCAAAAGAGAACCAGCCTCTTTTTTCTTTTCCGGTTTGGCGCAGGTATACATTGCCAGTGCCGCTCCTGGAAGTCCACCCATCATAAACGGATATTTTCCTGTGAGAAAGCGGGTTGCTTCCACTGAAAAATGTGTGGTGTTTGGAGATGCCAGTTCCGCAAAGAAAATATTCTGTGCGCCTGCCACCTGAACGCCGTCGATGATCGCAGTGCCGCCAAGTCCGGTCTGCCAGAACGGGATGTAAAAAATGTGGTGAAGTCCAAACGGAATCAGCGCTCTCTCAATACATCCGAAGATGAATGTTCCGGCGTAGCCTGAATTCATGACAAGTCCGCCCAGCGCAAAGATACCGTTTTGCAGTACAGGCCATACGAAGTACATGAGAATACCCGTGAGAACTGCGAACAGAATGCTCACGATCGGCACAAATCTTGTTCCGGCAAAGAAAGATAAGGCTGCCGGTAGCTTTTGCTTGTAAAATCTGTCACAAAGATATGCCGTAAACAGACCGGCGATGATACCTCCGAACACACCCATCTGCAAGGTTTGAATACCGAGCATACTTGCGATGGCGCCGTTCTTTACTCCTTCTGCAATCTCGCCATCCACGATGGAACCGTCAAGCTGCAAAAGAATGTTGATGGTCGTCAACATGACGATGTAGAAAAGGCCGGAAGAAAGAACGGCTACGCCTTTTTCCTTTTTGGCCATTCCGAGTGCAACTGCCAGCGCAAACACGAGCGGCAGGTTGCCAAATATCGCACTTCCGGCCCCGTTCAGGAGCTGAAGGAAAGCATACAAAATAGTGCCTTGATGCAAAACGCCGCTTAATCCGTATGTCTCAATTACGGTTGGGTTCGTAAAAGAGCTGCCTATTCCGAGCAGAATTCCGGCGAATGGCAAAACAGCGATTGGAAGGAACAAAGATTTACCAATCTGCTGTGCTGCTGCAAAAACCTTTGCGCTTCTTTTTTCTTTCATAATCAATCCTCACTTTTACAATTTCTTTCGTAAAAAACATCTTGTTACATTTTTTAGAATTCTACTTCTCCTTTCTTATGAATCCTAATTAAGTTTTATTTAAAAGAAATTATATTATCGTTCATACTCAATTTCAATATGCAAACTACATAATATGAATTAATTTTTTTGTTGAAAATATATAATGATTACGTTCGTAAAAATAATGAGGTCATCATCTCTTTCTCAGTCTTTCCCGTAGCTCCTTGTAAACCGGGCAGAAAAAATCCCGCATTTCTCATCAAAAATACGGGATTTGGTGTCTTTTTTCTTTTTATTTTTCTGTCTTATCGTTTTGTCGTTCCACTCACGATATGGTAGTAAACGTTGGAGGTAATTTTGTATACCACGGCATAAAACAAGGCGAAGATGCTGATGCTGACTACGGTAATGCTGATGAAAAGGGGCAGATTATTCATTTGGAATAACAGGAGCAGCTTCCGTATCATCGGGAAGGCGAAGGCCAAATGAAGTGTCGCAAGCAGAAGCGGCAGGAAAAATATGGTCAAAATCTGAGCGTTGATGCTCTGACGGATTTCTTTTTTCGTCATACCGACTTTTTGCATGATTTTAAATCTTGCCTGGTCTTCATAACCTTCGGAAATCTGTTTGTAATAAATGATGAGAACCGCCGCCAGTAAAAAGACGATACTCAGGATAATTCCAAGATACAGCAATCCGCCAAAGGTGCCGAGGAAATTACTTCGCTTTTCTTCCCGGCTGTCCACAGAGCAATCGGAAAAATGTCCGTTGTAGTTTTGCCCCTCATCGCTAAAGTGTTCGTAAAGCTTTTCCGCAAGCTGAATCTGGCCTTCCGCCGAGAGGGAGGTGTCAAAGGAATACTCCCACTGATAAGTTCCCATAGTCTCTCCGTCTTCATAGGTCAGCGGTTCGATAGCGGCAGGTACATCAGAAACGATCAGCACCATGGTCGGCACGATGTCAGACTGGGAGACTCCGTCTAAAAATTTTCCATCCAGATTTTTTTTAATCACATAGCTTTCACCCCGGAGAAAGGACAGGGTCTCATTTTCGTAAGTTTCTTCCGAGCAGTAAAGCAACGCTTCTCCGTCTTTTAGCCTTTCTTGCTTGCCTGTCATTTGGTTATATTGCTCCAAAGGTAAGAAGATAAACTGATGCAGTCCCTCCATGAATCCTTCTGCCCTGGCCGGATCACATTCCACTTCATCCTCTGTCAACCTTCCCGCAATATAGGCGGGACGAAAGTCCACCGTATTTTCTAAATTTACACCAAAAGCGGCGACCATATCATCAATCTCTCGTTTTAAGACAGAGATATTTTCGTTCTCATAGTCTTTGGCATCGTCAAACTTCATCTGAATACTGATATCTCTCGGATATCGTCTTTGCAAAACGTCTTCTTCCCCGATATATAAAGAGGCGGTGGAGGAAATCATCACAAGAACCATGGTGGCAAGGATGCAGATAGACGCCAGCCCGGCTCCATTTCTCCGGATTCGGTAGACCATGGAAGATAAAGACACAAAATGTTTCGCCTTATAATAAAATGCCTTATTTTTTTGCAGCAGGCGGCAGACAAGCACCGAGGTCGTCAGCATAATAAGATAAGTGCCGGCGATGACCAGAAGGACGGCGGCAAAAAACCAGATGAGGGCGGTCATTGGATTTTTGATGGTGAGGGCGATAACGTAGGCGGCTCCCAGCAAAATTGCTCCCAAAATCCCCAAAATCCCGTTGGCTTTCGGCGGCTTTTCTCCTTCCATCTCGCTTTTCAGCAGCCGGAGCGCCGTGGAAAAGTGAAGTTGTCGTATGGTGTTCAGAAACAGTAAAACAAAAATGATTCCGAAAGATACACAGGTGGAAATGATGCCTTCTCTCGAAACAGAGAGAGCGTAAGTAATCTCCCCACCGATGAGGTGAATGGCACCCAGTTCCGCCAGCTTGGAAAATAAAATGCCCCCGGTCAGCCCTGTTGCAACAGAAATAATGGCGATGAAAATGGTTTCCCACAATACAATCTTGGCCAGATTTTTCTTGTCCATCCCTAAAATATTATACAGTCCAAATTCCTTTTTTCTCCGCCTCATGAGAAAGGAATTGGTATAGAATAAAAATATGGCGGAAAAAAAGACGATCACCCATTCGCCGAGGGACAGCATTTCCTGTACCATATTACCGCCCTTCATATGAGTGATGGCATCCACATGCTGCAAGTACCTGAGAATGTAATTCATCATCACCATGCCGATACAGGTAAGAATGTATGGAAGGTACAGCTGCTTATTTTTCGTCATGCCCATGAGGGCAAGTCTTGGATAAAATCCCAGATTCATCTTCTGTCACCTCCCGTCGCCAATAAAGTGAGGGTGTCAGAAATTTTCTGGTACATTTGCTCATCGTTATTTTCTCCGCGGTAAATCTGATGGTAAACTTCTCCATCTCGGATGAACAGCACTCTTCCTGCCGTGCTGGCAGCTTTCACGGAGTGGGTAACCATCAAAATAGTCTGACCACTCTTGTTGATTTCTCCGAAAAGACGGAGAAGCTCATCGGCTGCCTTGGAGTCGAGCGCTCCCGTCGGCTCATCGGCTAAAATGAGCCTGGGATTGGTGATGATGGCCCGCGCTACCGCCGCTCGCTGTTTTTGACCGCCGGACACCTCGTATGGATATTTTTTTAACAGGTGAGAAATATTTAACTGTTCCGCTATGGGTGAAAGACGTCTGTTCATCTCCTCATAACTTTTTCCGGCGAGTACCAGTGGTAAATAAATGTTGTCTTCCAGGGTAAAGGTATCTAAGAGACTAAAATCCTGAAAAACAAAGCCAAGATGCTCCCTGCGAAAGGCGGTCACCGCCGACTCCTTCATATCAGAAACCTTTGTCCCATCCAAAACAACGATTCCTCCGGTGGGTCTGTCCAGCGCCGCCAGGATATTTAACAACGTGGTTTTGCCGGAGCCGGATTCTCCCATGATGGCCACATATTCTCCTTCCTCCACCTGAAAAGTAACATTTTTTAAGGCCTCCACCTTGTTGCCCCCAAGGCGCGTGGCATAGACTTTTTTTAGTCCGTTTACTTCTAAAATACTCATTTCATTTCCTCCCATCGTTTTTCTACTGCTATTTTAGCAAAAGAACTTCTCCGACGACATGGATTTGGCTTACATTATCCGGGCCAATCCTTACATTTTTGTAAGAGGAAAAGAGTAAATCCGTTATCCATTGAAAATAGTGATTGGTGTCCCGCTCTGACACATCAGAGGATTCTTTCGCCGATATACCCCCATATGGCGGCCACAATGAGAGCAGGCAGTGCATTGACTACTTTGATTTGCTTTTCCCGCACAAGATTCAGTCCGATGCAAAGAATTAAAACAGATCCGACATAGGACAGATAATCCAATGATGCGGCTGGGAGAAAATTGCCGCAAAAATAAGCGATGATTGTGACGGTTCCCTGTAAAACCCCGACTGGCAACGCAGAAAAAACGCAGCCTTTTCCCTTAGTTGACGTCATAATACAGATAATGATAGCATCCAGGATTCCCTTGGCGGCCAACATGGAATAATCGCCGCTGATTCCATCCTGCATTGCCCCCACAATTGCCATCGCACCGATGCATACGGTGCAGGATGCAGAGACAAAGGCATCCACGAATGTCGTGTCCGAAGTATTATGGCTCTTATCTTTCAGCCATTCGGCAAATTGGGTCACCCGATCTTCTATCCGAAGCAGTTCGCCAAAGATTGCGCCGATTGCCAGACTGAGAATCATCATCAAAGTGCCTGTGGTTTCCAGTTTGCCATCGGAAAGAGACAGCATTTGCGCCAGCGTGCCTCCCATGCCCATGACGATGACGGCAACACCTGTGATGGACAGCAGGGTGTCCCGCATTTGTTCTTTTAATTGGTTTTTGCCGGCATAGCCGACAATTCCTCCCAATAATATACAACCTACATTAATTATTGTACCAAGTCCCAGCATAATTTACCTCATAAAAAATAGATGGATTGCAGTTTTGTTTCCTGAAGAAAATGAAAAAAGACATCAATGTAATCGACATCTTTTTTCAAGAAACTATTTTTATATTTCCATGATATAAGATAGCACACTTTGTTTCTTTTGGCTAGACAGGAATATTCGTCTGCCTGCCCCGGCCTACAGACTGCGGCGGTGTGGGGGACCGCTTTGCAATGAGAATTTCCGTCCTTGCAAAAGGCACCGATTTCCTCTTCTCCTTTTGTACGGTTCACGAGCTATTTGCTTGTATTTTAAAATTTTTTTGTAAAAATCTCTATCATATTTATGTAAAATCTATGTGATTTTTGTCGTTTTTTGTCTACTCTTTTCTGGCGATATACTGGCTTAGATTTAGTGTTACAACCGTCCCTTTTCCGACCTCCGACTGCACCTTCATCCGGATGCCCAGATTGTGGCATACTCTTTGGCACAGGTACAATCCAATGCCGCTTGATTGTTTTTCCAGCCTTCCGTTGCACCCGGTGTAACCCTTCTGGAAAATGCGGGGCAAATCTTCGGGCGCAATGCCGATGCCCGTGTCCTCTACAGACAGAAACTGCGGCGCAGAAAAATAAATTTTTATTTTGCCCTCTTTGGTGTATTTTAAAGCGTTGGACAAAATTTGTTCCAGGACGAAGCAAAACCATTTTTCATCTGTCACCACTCTCTGGGCGATCGGCTTATACTCAAGAGAAATTTTTCTTCCGATAAATTCGTTGGAAAATTTTTTGACTGTCTCTTTTACCATTCTGTCGATAGAATGTTCTTTAAAAACGTAGTCCGTGGAGGAAGAATCCAGACGCAAATAGGCCAGTACCATCTCCACATATTGCTCGATGCGAAACAAGTCGCCCTGCAGGTGGCGTGACAGATGGCTGTCCTCATTTTGAAGAGTCAGCCTCATGGATGCAATGGGTGTTTTTATCTGATGCGCCCATGTCGTATAATAATCTATCATATCCTGATAGCGGGCATCCGCCGCCATTTCAGAGTCAGAAATTTCTTTTTGAAGTGAAAAAATAATTTTTTGATAATCTTCGTCGATGGTGGTGACCGCAGAGCCAAAATTGCCAATCATGGCGGCGGAAAGGCCGGCGATGGAACGAAGGATAAGATGTCGGTTTCTAAATCTTACATAGTCCCCAAGGAGGAAGACAAGTCCGATGGCAGTGCAAAGAAGAAAAGGGTACAGCACTGCTGTCAGGGGCAGCTGATACATGGCAAATGTTATAAAAAATACTGCAATAAAAATAAATAACATCAAAAGCAGACCTTTTCTGTCTTTTAAATATTTGATAAATTCTCCTTGGTGCTGAATCGTCTGTTTCATGGGATGACCTCCTTCCATGTGTTTAGTGTTCTTTTTGCACAACGCTTGAAATCTGAAAAAGACCAATGAAAAATATGAAAATGCTCTAAATGTTCCCTTTGCCAATCATGACAAAATCATGATGCAAAAGTCATTTAGAGCATATAGTACCCTTTACTCAATGATGTAGCCGACGCCGAATCTGGTCGCGATGAAATGTTCCAGTCCGGCGGCGTCAAGTTTTTTTCTGAGCCGGTTGACATTAACACTTAACGTATTTTCATCCACGAAGGAATCGGTGGCCCACAGACGTTCCATGAGTCTTTCCCTGCTGACCACTTTATTTTTGTTTTCCATCAGACAGAGTAAAATGCGGTATTCGTTTTTGGTCAATGGGATTTTCTCTCCCCGGTAGGTGAGGGTGTTGTCCGCAGTGTTTAAAAAGGCCTCCCGATGTTCAAGGAGAGACATTTCTGACGAGAAATCGTAAGCCCTGCGGAGCATGGCTTGAATCTTCGCCATGAGAACATTTCCATCAAAAGGTTTGGCGATGAAGTCATCAGCCCCCATGTTCATTGCCATGACGATGTTCATGTTATCGGATGCCGAGGAAATAAACAAAATAGGAACTTTTGACACCTTCCGTATTTCCTGACACCAGTAGTATCCGTGAAAAAAGGGCAGGGTGATGTCGAGCAAAACGATGTGTGGCTGTACCTTTGCAAATTCTGTCAAAATGTTTTGGAAATCCTCTGCCAAAGTTACGGCAAATCCCCACCTTTCCGCCTGCTCCTTCATGGCATTCGCAATACCCCAGTCATCTTCCACTATAAAAATTTTGTACATATTCTTTCTCCATCCCGTTTGTGCAGAGACAGACGGATATTCCCCGTCCGCCTAAGAAAAACAGACGACAGAGCTATCCTGGAGACACAGACCGGTTCTGCGCCAGTCCGGCAGCTCTTCAGTCCCCCAGCTCATTTTCGAGGAAAACGACGGCGTCCTCGATACAGCCGTCACAGGAGCGAAGGATTTTTCCTGTGTCCAGACCTTTTAATTCCCGGCAGATGGTCGAACCGTTTTTCTTTCGGAAGTTATCATTCATCTCTTTCACTTTTCGGTAAGTCGCCGCCTTGGAGTTGGGTGCTTCCAGATTGCCGGTGCTGTTTGTCATTCCGAGGACAAGAGCCATTCCCGTCACCGCTCCACAGGTTCCGCAGGTGTCTCCCACGCCAAGTCCAAGCCCCTCCGCAATTTTGAAGAGATCTTGCTCTTCCATTCCCAGTTTGTCTGCAAAGGTACAGACAATGGACTGACTGCAATTGTATCCTTTTTTATGATATTCCATGGCTTTTTCTACTCTGCTCATTTGTACATCTCCTTATCTTTTTTATGTCCCAATTTTCGCCTTATGCCTCCTATCGTGCAAGCACGAGGCGGCGCAAGGCTCATTATATCATCTCACCTTCGGTTCGATGAGGGTTTTCGCCTTATGCCTTCTTTCGTGCAAGCACGAAGCGGCGTAAGGCTCATTATATCATCTCACCTTCGGTTCGATGGGGGTTTTCGCCTTATGCCTTCTTTCGTGCAAGCACGAGGCGGCGCAAGGCTCATTATATCACGTTTTGCTAATATTTGGGGGCTGACATAAAAAAGTTTGAGAAATTTTATTTTTTGGGAGGGTATTTGGTGTCGCATATGACGCCGATGTCCGGTTCGGGGTTTAGATTTGATACACAGAGTTTCCGCCTTTGATGGTTTCTAACACTCGAATGTTTTTTAGCTCTTCTCCTTCGATTTCCAGAGGATTTTTGTCAAGAATGACAAAATCGGCGTTTTTGCCGGCTGTGATGCTGCCTTTTTTGTGTTCGTCATGGTAGGCGTAGGCGCTGTTAATGGTAATGCCCCGCAATGCCTGGTATACGTTGATCTTCTGAGAGGGTCCGATGTCCACGCCCTGTTTGCTGACCCGGTTTACGGCACACCAGATGGTATGAAGCATATCCGGCTCCAGGACGGGTGAGTCCTGGTGAAAGTTGTAAATCATTCCACGGTTGACTGCGGATTTCACCGGACTGATTCTGGCGCCTCTGGCTGTACCCAGATTTTTCAGGTGAACGTCTCCCCAGTAATAAGTGTGGGAGACAAAAAAAGAAGGAAGCATTCCGATGGCTTTCATCGCATCAAGCTGATCATCTCGCACCGTCTGACAATGCACCATCACCGGGCGAAGGCCTACCGAATTTATCGCTTCCTTAACCGTCATTTCTTTGAAGGCGAGCGCATAGGCTCCGATAAACTGCTGGGCCGCCCTGTCTCCGTTGCAGTGGGCCAGAAGCTGATAGTTTCCCCGTATGGCGCACTCTGCGGCGCTCTTTACTTCCTCGAAGGTGTGGCTCGGATAACCACAATACTCCTTTTCTCCTTCGTAGGGCCTGGAGAGCCATGCGGATCTTCCCTGCGGAGAGCCATCCAGCATGATTTTCGCACCTTTTAGCCTTAATCCATAATGACGCTTCAAATAATATTTTGAAAAATCGGCCGCAACCCTGTCAAATTCCTCATTCATCACATATGCTTCTATATCTGCAATCAGAAGGCCTCTGCGCGCCGCTTTCGCCAACAGCTCCATCGTCTCATATCCCGCAGCTCCCTCCTGAATTGTTGTAATCCCATGTTTAAAGTAAAGCTGCTGAGCAGCTTTCAATCTGGCGAGCAGCTCCCGTTCTCCCCTTTGAAACAAGATGGACAAAATGGGCTTCATGGCGGCAAACTCCTCCATGTATCCGCTCAAAGTTCCATCGGGGAGTCTTCCGAAACGGCCGCCCTCCGGGTTAGAAATATTTTCCGACAATCCCGCCATGGATAATACGACGCTGTTGACCACACACATGTGACCGGAAATGTGCAAGATACACACCGGCTCGGTCGAAGAAACTTTATCCAGCAGTTCTTTTGACGGGTGCCATTGTTCTTTTAAAAAATTATGGTCATACCCAAATCCGATGATATATCTATGCTTGTTTTTCTTTTTATAAGAAAGCAGCGCCTCCAGGATATCGTCATAACTCTCGCAGTTTTGCAGAGAACAAAAAGACATATATCTGGCAACCACGGAGAAATGACTATGTCCATCAATGAATCCGGGCAACAGCGTATGTCCTTCCAAATGAATTTTTTCCACATTTCCCAGACAAAATAATTTTGCCTCCGCCAAATCTCCGACAAAAACAATTCTTCCATTCTGTACTAAGACCGCCTCCGGCTGCGTCTTGTTGTCATCCATTGTGACAATATGACCACCATAAAATAATTTTTGCATGAGACTCCTCCACATTCCTGATACATTTTGAAATAATTTATACAAAAATTATCTTGTCCCATATTGCGGCATTTATTCTATGACTTTTAGACGGCGAAAAGGCCGGGTGTTCTTTTGGAAGAACGCAGAACATATGACGATGGCGGAACACCAGAAACTCTGATGTCCCGCCCCGTAAACCGTATATTTTTTTATTTATTCTGCCGTATCTTTTGTGATTAAAGTAACTTCGACAGGGATATTTTTTTCTACTTCTTCATCGTTGATTAATTTTACCGCTGTTTTTACGGCTGTCTCTCCCATTGATTCCGGCTGCTGTGCGACGGTGGCTGCCATCTTACCTTCTTTTACGGCTGCAATCGCATCGTCTGTTGCGTCGAACCCTACGATTTTAATATCTTTTCCGGCGGAGGAAACCGCTTCAAGTGCGCCCAATGCCATCTCGTCATTGTGAGCAAATACTCCCTGTAAATCAGAAGCGGACTGCAAAATATTTTCCATGACAGTCAAACCTTCCGCCCGGTTGAAATTGGCTGTCTGGCTGCTTACGACGTCGAAAGATTCATCTGCCACTTTGTGGAATCCTTCTCCTCTGTCAATGGTTGCGGAAGCACCCGGAACTCCTTGAATTTCTGCCACTTTTGCGTCTTTACCTACCATTTCCAGAAGGTATTCGGTCGCCATTTTTGCGCCCTCCACATTGTCAGATGCAATCTGGCAGTCCACATCGACGCCATTTACAATACGGTCAACGGAAATGACTTTGATTCCTTTTTCCACGGCGTCTTTGATCGCCGGAGCAATCGCATCGGAATCTACAGGATTGATGATGAGAACGCTGACGTTTTTAGAAATCAGGTCTTCTACGTCACTCGTCTGTTTTGCCACGTCATCTCTGGCATCTACTGTAATCAGAGAAACACCTGCTTCATCTGCCGCAGCACTTGCCCCCTCGGAAAGGCTTACGAAAAATGGATTGTTCAAAGTAGAAATTGCCAGACCGATGGAACCGTCTCCTTCTTGTGCAGCTTCTTTTCCTGTTCCTTCTCCGTCAATGGAGGCTGCCTGACACCCCATCATCCCAATTGCCATGGTTGCTGCCATCATCATTGCCAAAATTTTTCTTTTCATTTCGTTCTTCTCCTTTTTATATGATTTTTTATAGTTACCTTTTGATTTTTCTCTTCTGTCATCTCTTTCGGTCGGCCAACACGGCAAGAAGAATAACCAGTCCCTTCACGACGTCCTGATAATAAGAAGAAACACCTAGAATATTCAATCCGTTATTTAAGACAGCGATGATCAGGACTCCGATCAGTGTGCCCTGTATTTTTCCCCGTCCGCCATTCATACTCGTTCCGCCAAGCGCAACCGATGCGATAGCATCAAGCTCATAACCGCTTCCCAGCGTAGGCTGTGCAGAATTTAACCGAGATAACAAAATGATGCCGGAAATGGAAGCCATAAGGCCTGATATTCCATATAATATGATTTTTGTCTTATTAATGTTGACTCCCGCAAGCTGGGCGCACTGTGCATTGCTTCCGATTGCATATACTTTTCTTCCAAAAGTCGTCTGTGTGAGCAAGAAGGCAAACAGCAGGAAAATACACAGAAGAATCAACACCGGCACAGGAATTCCAAACAGATTTCCTTTTCCTGCAAATTTTAATATAAAATGATCCCCCAAATTAGAAATAGGTTTTCCATCTGTGTAAATCATGGTCAGTCCACGGTAGATGGTCATCGTAATCAGGGTGGCAATAAACGGCTGAAGCCGTCCTTTTGTAATCAAAAGTCCGCTGATTACTCCAAGCAGCGTACCGATGGCAAGGGCGAGAATGATAGACAGTCCTGCAGAAAGGCCGGAGGAAATCATGCCTGCGCACAGAGCGGTACTTAATGCCAACACGGATCCTACCGAAAGGTCAATTCCGCCTGTGAGAATGACCCCCGTCATTCCAAAGGCAATCAGGCCGTTGATGGATGACTGGCGCAGCAGTGATAAAAAATTGTTTCCGGTACGAAATTCCGGGCTGACGATACTGATTCCAATTACCAAGAAAATCAATGCCAAAAATGCGCCGTATTCCTGTAGATAACTCGCAACCCCTTTTTTCTTCACTTCCATTAAACTGTACCTCCCGTCGCTAACGTCATAATTTTTTCCTGGTCAGCCTCTTTTTTGTCGAGGATTCCCCGGATTTCTCCCTCACGAACAACCATAATCCTGTCACTCATCCCTAAAATCTCGGGAAGTTCCGACGAGACCATGATGATTGCAACCCCTTCTGCCGCCAATTGATTCATAATTTGATATATTTCTTTTTTTGCTCCGATATCCACTCCCCGGGTAGGCTCATCCAAAATTAATATTTTAGGATTTGTCTCAATCCATTTGGCTAAAACCACTTTTTGCTGATTCCCCCCGCTCAGGTTTCCACAAAGATGTTCTGAGCCAAAGCAGCGAATCCGAAAACGCTCAATGGAGCGATCAACCATGTTTCTTTCTGATTTTTTTGACAGCACGCCTTGCCTGTTGGAAATCTTACCGGGATTTGCAAGAGAAATGTTTTCACGGATGCTTTTGTCCAGCATCAGGCCTTCGACTTTTCTGTCTTCTGTCAAAAATCCGATTCCTGCTTTCATCGCCTGGGATGGATTTTTTATTTCTACTTTTTGCCCCTCTATGTATATCTCTCCCTGATCTTTTGTAAAATTCCCGAAGATCGTCTGCATAATTTCTGTTCTTCCTGCACCCATCAAGCCGGACACTCCAAGAATCTCTCCGGAGCGGACAGAAAATGTCACATCATGGCAAAATCCTTCTTTTGTAAGATGTTTCACCTGTAAAATTTCCTTTCCGGGTTTTATGTTGCGGGAAGGAAAGCGCTCGCCTATCTCCCTTCCGATCATCATCTTGACGACGTCATTCATATTAAGATTTTTAATTTCTTTCGTATCAATATAAGAACCATCCCGCAGCACGGTGATTCTGTCGCAAATCTCAAAAATTTCTTCCATTCTGTGCGAAATATATACGATGGAGACACCTTTTTCCCGCAAAGATGCAATCACTTGAAACAATGCTCTCGTCTCATTTTGTGTGAGGGCGGCTGTCGGCTCATCCATAATAATGACGCGGGCATCTACCATCAGCGCTTTGCAGATTTCAATCATCTGCTGCTGTCCGACGGAAAGCTCCGACATCACTGACTTTGGCGAGATATTGACCCCCATCATGTCCAGGACTTCCTGCGCTTTTTTTTGCATCGCCTTTTTATTACAGATTCCAAATCCTTTTGTCAGTTCTTTGCCCATAAACAGATTTTCTTCCACGGTAAGGTCAAACAGCACATTTAATTCCTGATAAATAAATACGATTCCTGCTTTTTCTGCCTGCTGTGGATTCTTATAATTGACAACCGTTCCATCGACAATAATTTCACCTGAATCTTTCGTATACACGCCGGTCAATATTTTCATCAGTGTGGATTTCCCCGCACCGTTTTCGCCCATCAGTGCATGGATTTCTCCACTTTTTAAATAAAATTCCGCATCTTTTAACACTTGGTTGTCCCCAAAAGATTTATGAATTCCTTTCATTTCAATATCCATAACTGTTGCTCCTTCCGGCTTTTACGCAAAAATACAGGCTGACTGTAAAATAATGTTTGCGTAAGGCGTTATTTCTCCCGTCCGTATCACGGCTTTACAATCCTTTGTCATTTCCTTTAATTCTTGGTGTGACACATATTTAACGAAGAAACCGGTTTCACACTCGCTAAAAAACTTTTGGATTTCATCGTGCAGCTCAGGGTTCTCTTTTTTAATTTCTTCTGCCAAAACAATGCCTTCTATACGCATATCCTGAGCCACAGTTTTTAAAACCTCCATAAAACTCGGTTTTCCAAAGGTTAGCGCCAGGTCGATTCTTTCTGTCTCCTCCGGAACAGGAAGGCCACAATCCCCAATCGCCAGCCGGTCGGTATGCCCCATGTAGGACAGCACCCTTGATATATCACTATTTAATATTCCATTCACCTTCAAGATCCGTTCCTCCATTTCTTCTGATTGTTTCTCTTTTGCCGGCACATCGCCGTTTTTTACAGGCAGGCTCGCCGCATTTGCAATCTGCAACACTTTTTTATTCGCGCTCGCAGCTGCGACCATGGTGTCGTCATCTTTTATAAAATGTTGTTTCTCTTTGAATCAGTCGGACAGGGAATGTAAACTCTCCCTTCTGTGGATGTCCTTCTATGCTGCTGATAATCAGGTCAATCGCCTTTTTCCCCATATCGCTGATCGGCTGCGCGACCGTTGTAAGCTCCGGGGTCACCAGGGAACTTAGCTCGATATCGTCAAATCCAATTAATTGTACCTGGCTGGGAATCTGAATGCCTGCCTTGGAAAATACTTTATATACAGAAATCGCCACCATGTCATTGCAGGCGATGATTCCATCCACATCGGGATAATGATCCAAAATATTTTGGGCGGCTTTCATTCCCTCTTTAAAATTATATTGGCTTTCTACGCAATATTGCGTGATTCCCAGCTCGTCGCACACGTCCTGGTATCCCCGATATCTCTCCCGGGCAGAAGAATATTTTTGAGGCCCGTGTATATTGACAATCTTTCGGCATCCGCAATCTATCAAATGCTTCGTCGCCACCCTCCCGCCTTGATAATGGTCTGACTGAATGTATGAGAATCCTTCCCCCTGTCCTAACAGGCGATCCAGGACGACGACCGGCATCCGGCATCTTTCTATTTCAGACTGAATTTTTTCATTATTTGTAATCAAAATAACGCCATCTGCATTCATTCTTTCCAGCATTTGGATATTTTCTTTCTCTTTTTCCAGGTCGTCATTTGAGTTACATAATGTCAGGCGGTATCCTCTCCGATAGGCCTCCGCCTCAATCGCCTTGGTCAGTTGATTGAAAAAAGGATTTTCAATATCTGGTGTCAAAAACCCTATAATTTTAGAAGATTTTTTATAAAGAGATCTGGCAACTTCATTTGGTGTGAAACCCGTTTCATGAATCACGCGCAATACCCTCTGCCTTTTTTCTTCGTCAACCTTCGCCGTCCCATTCATGACCCGTGATACAGTTGCCGGAGATACGCCGGCAAGCTTTGCCACTTCTCTTATACTAATCATAGTTACTCCTGTCTGCCTACCTTGCGGGGAATGTCATTCGCTCTGATGTGACTTCGCCTGGTGGCTCATCTTTAGCCATTATTTTGGTGCGTCACATGTCATTCCGACAATCCTTAAATATTCTGGCCAACCTCCCCGATAAGATAAAAATTTTTTATGTCTGATATCGGTTGTTTTCGTTTTGTATAAAACGCTATTTGAATCCGGTTTCAAGATTTATTCAATTATAACATTTTTATAATAATTGTCAATTGATATTTCCTATGTTTTTCTTTTTCATCATATTGTATGACTTTCTATCTCTTTTTCTGTGCATGATACACAATGAATCATGTTTTTTGCAGCAGAAAGGACTATGAAAATTTTTTTTCATGAAAAATCTTTCTAATCTTCACAGTGTCTGCTGTGGAGATAATGCAGCGTTATCATGTAGATATGGGGCGGTTGAAAATTGGCGTCGTCTGCCGTGAGGACAATACTTCCGGATAAAAAGATGGTATCGGATCATAAAAAAAGCGCCGTTAAAAACGGCACTCATAAACAACGAAGGCTACGAAACATCAGTATAAAACTCCTTTTTTATCAGAGGTTTTATGTTGTTTGGAATCTCTTTTCGCTCATCTTTTACCAGCAAGGTATCGTATGTAGAAAGACTGGCATCTTTTGAAAAAATAAAATCTACAATCTCCCCGTCGCTGCTCTTTTCCACCGATGAATCCTTCACCCTCAAAGACATCGGCAGAAAAAAGTCATTCTTCTTTTCTCCTCTCCCATCGACGTTTTCCACCAATCCAAGGGTAAATTCAAGATTGGTGACACTTAATTGATAGGTGATGCGGATAGTCTGCATATTTTTCAAAATACAGACCATCTGATTTGTAAGCTCCGGGAGCCTCCTCAGACAGGGAAGTTTCTTTTTGGCATGGGCATAAGGATGTCTTTTATCAAAATAAAACTGGCTGTTTGTCAGTCTTCCCCTCTTTGCATTCTGGTAAAAATCTTTGGCGGACAATCCGGTTTCCACACCTGTCAGATGGAGAAAATGGTTGACCGGAAAGGACACCTCAAAATATTCTTCTCCATAGACATATAGAAAATGCTTACCTGCCAGACTTTGACTGTAGACATTTGCAGCGTCTATAATCCCCTGTCGTATTTCTCTTTTCTTATTTGTTTTCGTCGCCATTTTCTACCTCATACGGAAAGAGGAGTGTGATAAAACCACACTCCTCAGATCATTTCTTTTTAAAAGAGTTTTCTGCTGGTTGTCAGCCTCGGCACCCAGTCAAGATACCTACAATGACGTGGAAATCATTAAGTCCCCCACGTGGACTACAGCCTTATCCCGGCTGCCAGGCTCGATGTCCAGCTAAGACATCCTGGGGGATGGAAGTTTATCCTGATCCATCTTCAGCACAACTTTTAACGATGCTCTTACATCGAGAACATCTCTGCCCTTGTTTATATTATACTCCGTTCTTCGGAAAAATCAACAAAAATCATGTAGATTTTAATGTTTTGGGTTGGAAAGGAACACGACGATTCCTGCGATTATTAAGATAGGAAGCGCCAGGTACACCAACCCTCCGACAACAAGGCCTAAAAGGACAATCGGGAAAAGGACGAAGGAAACAAGAATCCTTGCGATTCCCCAGGTCGCCCGCATCGCCAGACAGAGCAGTTTTCCAAATATGGTGAACATTAGAATTATAAAAATCAGCGTCAACATTTCTTTACCCTCCATTCTGCTGTCAAATTATGCCGAGTGAAATAAAAATGTTCTTTTGTACAATGGCTGCTTTTCACACCACCCCTTGCCTGTCAAAGTCTTCTCCCGCACTTTGGACAGTAGTCAAACTCTTCATGGGTCTCATACCCGCAGCCACTGCATTTTTTTGACCGGCTCCCATGACCGGCCTGCACCTGTGTCAAATGTTCCGGTCGAATTTCGACATCCTCTCCTCTGGCAATCGCTCTGCCAACGTCTGCGTCCAGTGAATAGATGGTGTTGCAGCAACTGCTTTGCACATAGTACTGCCTGTTCCATTTAAAGCAGGGAATAAAAAACAACGAAAGGCACATATAAGTCATGAAAACCCGATAGTTGCCGTAGGCACCACAATGATTACAAATGACCATCTGGCGATAATCAAAATCCTTTGTTCCCTGCGTGATTCCTATCATAAAAAACATAACAAATACCTCTTAACATTCTCTTCGTAGGCAGGGGTGCTCGGATACTACCCGTCTGCCCAATTCGGATGTAATTTTAATCATAATATGGAAGACGAAGAATGTCAACGAGGAGACGGGCATTTGTGACATACGAAGACGGACTCCCTGTCGCAGAGATGAAGAAGGGGAGGTAAATTCTTTGATACAATTTTAGGCAGAAACTATCTTTTGCACCGTTTTTTATTGTAATTCATAAAATTACATGATATAATCAATCTTGTTATTATAATAATTACATTAAAAAGGGGAGTTTCCACCCTTTCCACGATACGTCACCGTTTTTATTCCATCGGCAAAAGATGTCACTTTGGCTTTGGTATATTGCAATTGGTCAGTGCCTATTTTTCTTATTGCCCATCCAATTTACTGTGGCGCGACACGGACGCACCCCAAAAGCGACGCAACCTGCATAAAAAGGAACACTGCGATGAGGAGCCAAAAATATATTGTAATAGAAAGGAAGAAAAAATGAACCAACTATATAAAACAATCAAAGCTGCGATCGAGAGCGCTGACGCCATCTTAATCGGAGCCAGCAACGGTCTGTCCATATCAGAAGGATACCACATTTTTGCAGATAACCAATGGTTTCGGGAAAATTTTGGTGATTTCCGTCAGCGCTACGGTATCCACAGCGTACTGGAAGGTGTGTTTTATCCCTACCCTTCTCCACAGGTAAAATGGGCGTTTTACAGTCGGCTGATTGCGAAAAAATGTTATCAGGAAGAACCGGGGCAGATGATGAAAAATCTCTTCCATCTGGTAAAGGATAAAGATTACTTCGTGATTACTTCCAACGGGGAAGATCATTTTGCGCCGGCGGGATTTGACCGGAACCGGGTGTTTGAGATAGAAGGGCGGATGACCTTATCCACCTGCTCCGCTCACTGCTGTGAGGATGTCTACGAGAATAAGGAAGACGTTCTTCGCATGGCACAGGCAGAAAAGAACGGCATCGTTCCTGAGAATCTGCTGCCCCGCTGTCCGAAATGCGGCGCTGTTCTGGCCGTGGATGTGGCAGATGGGAATGAATTTTTCCAGAGAAGAAAATTTCAGGAAAAAATGCAGGATTACCAGCGCTTTGTACAAAAATACCACGGCAAAAAGCTGGTTATCCTGGAGTTTGGCGTGGGGTGGAGAAACCGAATGATCAAGGAACCGCTGATGCAGCTGACTGCCGCAGAGCCGGAGGCTGTCTATATCACCTTCAACAAAGGAGAACTTTACATCCCCGAGGCAATTGTCCACAAGTCTATCGGCGTGGACGGAGATATCGGGGAAGCGCTGGCATCCATTTTGGCCGTTCGCCCATAGATTCCCGTCTTTTCTTTTGGCTCAAAATGCGGTATACTGAATCCAAACTCACAGGCAGACAGATCTTTTTCATCTGCCGGCAGGATGAATGGGAGTTTCGCAGACAAAAAATATGTAAAAAGTGAGGATGGATAAAACGATGAATGAGAACAAAACGGAAGAACGGCAACAGGAGGGCATCTCATGGAGTCTGGCACAGAAGCTGGTGGCGATAGACAGCACGGATCCGGGCGCCTATGAAGGAGAGATTGGAGACTTTATTGGCGAACAACTTCAGAAGTGCATCAGGGAAAAAGGAGGAGCGATGGCGGAACATATCACCTTTGAGAGGCGAGAAGTGCTTCCGGGTCGATACAATCTAAGAGCCAGGATTCCCGGTACTTCTTCACTTCCTGAGTTGATTTATATCTGCCATATGGATACCGTGGTGGCCGGGGAAGGCTGGCGGGAAGACCTGCCCCCTTTTGGCGCTGTGGTACGGCAGGACAAGCTCTACGGCAGAGGCGCCTGCGATATGAAATCCGGTCTCGCCTGCGCCATGGTAGCCTTTGAGAAGATGGTGGAAGAAACGGGGAAAAAAGGAACGCTTCCAAAACGGGGATTTTCCCTGATTCTTACCGTAGATGAAGAAGACTTTATGAGAGGTGCGGAGGACGTGATGGCGGCAGGATGGGTCGGACAGGATGACTGGATTCTTGATACGGAGCCGACGGACGGAAAGATTCAGGCCTCCCATAAAGGAAGAACCTGGTTTTTGATTACATTGGATGGCATCACGGCTCACGCCAGCAACCCGTGGAAAGGTGCTGATGCAGTGGCAGCCATGGCAGAAGTGATTTGTCACATGAGAAAAGAGTTTCAAAAACTGCCGGTTCATGAAGAACTTGGCGCTTCCACCATCACCTTTGGACAAATTTCCGGAGGATATCGGCCTTATGTCGTCCCTGATCAATGCAAGGTATGGATTGACATGCGCCTCGTGCCCCCGGCGGATACCGCAATGGTCAAAAAGATGGCGGAGGATGCCATCGACAAGGTGGCACAGGACATTCCCGGCATCAAAGGCAGTATCCAGGTGACAGGAGACCGGCCGTGGATCGTGCAAAATCCGAACGCCCCTCTGCTGGCAAGTTTAAAGGACGCCTGCCATAAAGTCACGGGATGCGAACCGGAGGTCGCACCCTTTAACGGTTACACAGATACCGCCGTCATCGGAGGACGCCTGAAGGCGATGAACGCCATGTCCTACGGGCCGGGCAGTCTGGAATATGCCCACAAGCCAAATGAGTGGGTTTCCAAGGCCGACGTGGAGCGGGTGGAACAGGTACTCACCGTGCTGGCCAAGGAAGCACTTTGGCGATAAGCTTCTCTCGCTTCGAGGAGCGTAAAAGGGATGTGGATGATAACCTTATCCTGTGTGTTAAGGTTTTCGTCCACATCCCTCTTTTTTCGGGAATCTTCGTTTCTTTACTGTTATTTCTCTTTAATGTTTCTTCATCCAGTGAATTAACTCTTCCAAGGAAATCGGCCTGCTGTAATAATAGCCCTGAAAAGCGTCAACTCCCAGCTCTTTTAACTGCTGCATCTGCTATTTTGTCTCCACAAATTCCGCTATCGTCATAAAATGAAGCAAGTTTCCTAAATAGATGATGGATTTTAAGATGTCACGATATCTTTCATTTTCCATAAGCTCTCTCGTGATGGTACCATCAATTTTGACGACTTCAAAGTTGTTGGTCTGAAGGTACAGCAGCGACGTGTGACCCATCCCGAAATCATCAATGAGAAATTTATGTCCCTTCGCTTTCAGATTGTTAATTTTATCTGTAATGTCCATGGAGGTTGCGAGCGCATCCTGCTCCGTAATCTCCATCCAGAGGCGCTCTCTGAAAATATGATGTTTTTTGACGCAGTCATCCACCATTTTTTCAAAACCATCCCACATGAGAGATTCATTTGTGATGTTGACTGATATTTTAAAGGGCTGATCCGTCTCTTTTTCAATGGAAGCCAGGGCAGACGCCGCAGTGTCAAAAATATACTGCTCCATCTCCTTTAATATGTCCAGCTCCTTGGCAAGACGGATAATCAAAGGAGGATAGACGAACCCGACAATCGGATGCTTCCACCGAAGCAGAGCCTCCGCCCCGATACAATGTTCTTCTGTGTCCACCTGCGGCTGGTACATAATATACAGCTCCTTTTTTCTCACAGCCTCCTTTAAGTCATTGGCTATCATCCGGGCTATGTTGCCAAGAACATCGTCCCTTCCCGTCAGGGAAGTAATCTGACTTCTCTCCTCCTCGTGCTGGAGAAATTCCACCAGCATGTTGACCTTCTTTCGCATGGCGTTGTCGCGCTGTATTTCAAACAGACGGATAAACGGAACGTACATCACTACGTCCAGGGCGAGGCAAAATAATTGAAGGGCGCTCCCCGCCAGCGAGCCCGTCGCCTGGTATCCGCTTAGCAGGACGGGGGCCGTCCACTCCACCTGACTGATGACTCTGGGGACAAGTCCCAGATAGATGGCGCCGTAAGATATCAGGTAGTTCACAACCGGAACCATCAAAAATGGGAAGAAAAAGACGGGATTAAAAATAATCGGCAATCCAAAAATGATAACCTCGCTAATGTTGAACAGTACGCCGGGCAGCGCCAGCTTCGCTACATTTTTCATGATTTTCTTTCTGGAAAAGAGAAGAATTGCAATCAGAAGTCCGAGAACCGCACCGCAGCCTCCCATGATGACAAACACGTCCTGAAAGGTCTTATTATATATCTCGATGCTATCTATCATCGTATAATTCTTTTTGATGAGGCCGTCCAGCACATTACTTCCGTGCAGGCCGAAAAACCACATCACATGGATGGAAATCAATATGGCAAGACCGGCGGAAAAACCGCCCTTAAAGAGAGATAACACGTTCTCCATCAGGTAGACAAGCCCCTGCTGAATGTTATCTACATGAAAAATGTGGGTAAATACCTGGTTTCCGATGGCAAATATGCTGACCACAACCGTTGCGGGGATGATACTGTGAACGGCGATATAATACATGCCGTCCACCTCCGTCTCCGAACGCTTTAAAAAGCTGAATATTTTCCATTCTTTTACTTCAAAATAAAACCAGCCGCTTCCAAGGGCAACGAGCAGAGACATGAAAGTATTGGTCGTTCCCAGAGAAACTTTGGTGAAATCCGCATTCTGGATTCCCATGTACCCCATCAAAGAAATGAGCGTGAGAATGGCGAGGATGAAACAGTCATTGACCACGGCCCTCTCCGAATGAACCTTCGTATTTTTTACCATGGCGTAGCACACGCTTGTCGTGATGGCAAGGGCGACAGAAAAAATCTCAAAGGTTCCGGCGTAGATAAAATCAAGAAACTCCACCAGTTTCCCTCCAAAAATTTCGGGAAGTACCTGCTGGTAGGCCGGAATCGGCAGACTTTTCACCGTCAAAGAAAAAGAGCCCAGCACGATGAGAGGAATCATCATAATAAGCCCCTGCCGAATGGCAATAAAGGCATTGGTCTCTTCAAATTTTTCGCTGATTTTAAATAATGTCTCCTGGAATTTTTCTCCCATTTTTCTCTCCCTGTTCTACGAATGAAAAGAACATGCCATGGCTGATATGTAGCAGAACGTGGCAGGCAAGGGAATCATCCGCTCTCCGTTGCCTTCTAAATGTTCATACCGATATGTGAAACGATTGATCTTCTATGTAAAATATCTCAACACCTTTGCCTATATGTTATATAATATCTGAAAACTCCAAAAGTCACAAGGACAAAATCAATAAATTGTTGGGAATCACGTCGCCGCTCTCCCTCTGAAAAAATGGACAGGAGCATCAATTTTGACGGTCAAAATCCCAGTGGGCCTCCAAAAAATCTTTTGCCTTGATCAGAGACGGTAAAACGATATCAGCCAGATTGCTGATCGCCTCATCGGGCTGCTTCATGTCAGGAACCATGATGACGGACATGCCGGCACTCTTCCCTGCCCTGACTCCGTGATAAGAATCTTCGATAGCAAAAGCATTCTCCGGCTTCACCCCGAGATTTTGGCAGGCTTTTTGATAGATATCCGGTTCCGGTTTGCTCCGGCTGACTTCATCGCCGCAGGTGATGCTGTCAAAAAATGACAGCAGACCGGCCTCCCGGATTTCCTCCACAGCCAGCACCCTCCTTGAAGAAGTTGCCAGCCCAACCTTGATTCCCTGCTGTTTCAGCCAGGAAAGGATATCTGTTACCCCCGGTTTCATCTCCAACTTACCCTCGGAAATCCACTTTCTGTAAAGATGCATCATCTCTTGCTCGTATCGCTCGTATGGAAAATCCTGTCCATAGGTATGTAAAAAAATGCGTTTTGTCTCCTCATCATTGGTTCCGAGACATTCCACGCAGACATCCTCCACATTCGGAATCCCGTATTGTTTATCCAATTCCATCCAGCATCGTGTCATAAGTCGCTCTGAGTCAAAAATTATTCCATCCATGTCAAATACAACGGCTTCTAACATAATTCCTCCTGATTATTCTTTTGGTAATCTCTTCCATCATTTTGATGGCTGTCTGACGCAATTCATCCACCACTTTAGAAGGAGGGGATTTCTTGCTACATTAGGTTAAAAGATGGTCTGCACAAGAAACATATAACAGAGGGTTCCCCCGGCGATGGAGAGAAGCATCTGCCTTTTCCAAAAATGTATTCCGGTGGTCACGGCGATGGCGATGGCTTCCGGGATACCGTGGCTGCCGGAAAAGAGAGAAACATTTTTCAGACAATAAACCACGAGCATGCCAAAGATTGCCCCGGGCAGAGCCTTCCCCAAATATTGAACGTATTTCGGTGTGGGACGTTTTTCGGAAAAAATGAGGAAGGGCAAAAAGCGGGTCAGCATCGTCCCGAGGACGCACATCCCGATGGTGATAAGCTGTTGAGAAATTGTCATGAGATAAGCTCCTCCTGTTCTATTTTTTGTCCGAACTTCGTATTTCGGATAACTGTGACAAAAGCAAGAATGACAATCATGGTCGGTATCATGAAAGAATCTGTCCCGAATCCCAAAAGGCACAAAAGTGCTGCGGCAAGTCCTGCCAGGGAGCTGATATGGGTGCGCTCTTTCAGCCAGTGATCAAGGAAAATAACGACAAACATGGCTGTCATGACGAAGTCAAGACCTTTCATATTAAAGGTCAGCAAAGACCCAAGAAGCCCTCCGATGGTAGAGCCGGAGACCCAGTATATCTGGTTAAGCAAGGTGACGAAGAACATAAACCATCCTTTGTCCACATTTTCCGGAATCTTTGCCGTGTAGTTGATGGAGAAGGATTCGTCGCACATGCCGAAAATCAGATAAAAACGTTTCCACCCAAGCCCCTTGAACTTCTCCAGCATGGCAATGCCATAAAACAAATGTCTGGCCTGAATCATCAGGGCGACGAAAAAGGTCTGTAAGGGAGCAAAAGCGCTCAAAAGCATGGAGACAGCAATAAATTCCAGAGAACCGCCAAAAATAGTCATGCTCATCAACAGGGGATAAACAAAACTAAATCCGGAGACGTTCATATAGATGCCATATGCCAGGCCAAGAAACCAAAAGCCGGCAAAAATAGGAATCGTATAGGGAAACGCCGCCCGGAGGGCACGAAATATTTTTTGATGCTCATTCATTGTTTGTTCTCCTTTGTCAATTACTGCGGTACATTATAGCATTAAAAACAAAATGTTGCAACGGCAGCCATCATCGAAAAGAAAATCCCGGAGACGATTTGGTTGTCTCCTCCCGGGACTTCGGCTGGCGCTGCTGTCCGCTGTTTTACAGTGAAATCTCCCGTCATACCTGAAAAACAGGCGGAAGTTTCCCTCCGCCTGTTCGTTATGTCACCGCTTTGCAGTGTATGATTATTTGTTGTTGTGATCTACCGTTTTGTGAACGATCTCTCTCATTTGTGGCCATGTTTCCATGTATCTTTCCATGTAGAACTGATATTCCTTATGTGCTTCCATGTTCGGATGATATTCTTTATCCACGCGAATCATGGCGTCCGCAGCATCCGCAAAGCTTGGATAGATGCCGATACCTGTCGCAGCGATGATACAGTCGCCGAGGCAGCCTGCACTCTGGTTTTCCACGGTGGTATACATCGGAACGCCGATGATGTCGGCATGCATCTGCATCCAGAAATCAGACTGAGCCAATCCGCCGCAGGCATAAATTTCTTTGACGTCATAGCCTGCCTCTTTCATGCTCACGATACAGTGGTTAGCACCGTAGGCAACGCCTTCGTAGATGGCTCTTGCCAGGTGAGCTGTCGTCGTGCCGATGGAAAGTCCCCAGAACATTCCACGAGCTTTTGAATCAGAGTAAGGCGCACGATTTCCCTGGAAATAGTCCATCATGACAAGTCCGTCACAGCCAATCGGAACGGTAGACGCCTTCTCTGTGATGTAATCATAGATGTTCATTTCCCGATTCATGGCTTCCTGTGCCCAGGAACCCGGGAGCAGATTATTTCTAAACCAGGTAAGAATGGAACCGGCGGCAGTCTGTCCTCCTTCCAGCAGACTGGTGCCATCGTACATACAATTTGGATAAGTTCCGTTTACACCGTCCACATGGAAATCTTCTTCGGAAAGACCGAGAAGACAGGTGGAAGTTCCGCCAATCAGGGTCATGCCGTTTGGACGCACGCCTCCGACGCCAAACATACATGCATTACAGTCTGCGGTTCCTTCTACAACCATCGTCTTTGTGCTAAGACCAAAAATCTGTGCGGCTTCCCGGCTGACCGGTCCCACAATCTCTCCAACCTTCAACACATCTTTCGGGAACTTGTCAATGACGTCATCCAGTCCAACCGCATTGTAGAAATCTACAGGGTAACCTCCGTTTTTATCATCGTAATTCCAGCGGAATGCGGCAACGGACATGCTGACGGTCTTTCTTCCGGTCAATTTCCAGTTCAGCCAGTCTTCAAATTCCATGATGGTCTTTGTCTTCGCCCAGTTTTCCGGCTCGTTCTTCTTGACCCACATACACTTCGGAACCATCGTGTCTGCCCGGAAGCTTGGTTTATAAAATCTGGTCGCCTCGTAATCTGCCCGGATTTCATCAATGAAGGAAGCTTCCTCCGTCGCGCGGACGTCCATCCAGAGAATCGGATTGCGGACAGATTCATCGTCTTCCCCAAGATAGACCAAAGTGTTCGTGGTCGCATCACAGGTGATTGCCGCAATGTTGTCCGGCCCGATGCCGGCTTTCTTGATACATGCCGGAATCGCCTTCGTCAGCGCAGACCACCAGCCTTTGTCATCCTGCTCTGCCCATCCGTTTTTCGGATATGTGGTTGCATATTCTTCGATATGATATGCTCTGTTCTGTCCCCGGAAATCATAGAGTGCCACTCGCACACTGCCTGTACCCGCATCAATACCCATTAAATACTCTGCCATTTTTTCTCCTCCTCCAAGTACATTAAAAATTTATTTTTTTGGAAATTTATTTTCCATTTTCAAAATCAACGATTCTTTGCACTTTATCTTTTGAGCGGCTGTTTGGATCATAAGTGCAGGAAAGATATTCTTTTACCATGCATTTTGCCAGCTCAATTCCGATAACCTGCGCTCCCATGGTGATGATGTTTGCATGGTTGGAAAGCTCTGCCCTTTGTGCCTGATAAACATCGTGGATACATGCAGCATAAGCGCCTTTTACTTTGTTGGCTGCGATAGATACGCCGATTCCGGTTCCACACACGACGATGCCCCGGTCATACTCGCCTGCTGCCACTGCTTCCGCACATTTGATGGCAACGTTGGCATAAATCGGGTCATCGCTTCCAAAATCTGCCACCTCATGGCCAAGTCCCTTCACATACTCCATCAACTGTACTTTAAAATCTGCTGCGTTTGGGTCACATCCAAAAACGATTTTCATGGTTTCTTCTCCTTTCTTCCGGCATCTCGCCGCTCCCTTGTTTCCTTCTCCCCGGTGACAACCGACGCAAACCGGCGCCCCGCAGAGGCACTGTCTTGCCGACATCGAAAGGAGGCTTCGTCTCCGCCCCTCTTTTCTACTCTGTCACCGGAAAAAATGCGTCTTTTTTTCAACCGCCCTCCGGCTTTTTAAAAACCGGGAACGGTCGTATTGCTTTGTAAATTTGGTAATCTATATGAGGCTATCAGAGATATGCCCTCATTTCATTTAAGGATTCATAAATGCAGGTAGGCTCCGTGTCCGACTCTGCCA
The DNA here is from genome assembly GCA_030533385.1 of Eubacteriales bacterium. Lineage (GTDB taxonomy): Bacteria > Bacillota > Clostridia > Lachnospirales > Lachnospiraceae > Anaerobutyricum. The sequence goes on from JAUNJG010000011.1 coordinate 37,689, forward strand.
CTGTCTGCATGTCCGCCTCCCCGGTCAGCACCAGGAAGCCCTTTGCGCCGTTGTTGACGCCGGTGGCCACGTCGGTGTAGAGGCGGTCTCCTACGAACGCCATCTCCTCCGGCCGGTAGCCGGTAATCTCCGCCACCATCTCCACTGTCTCCTTCCACGGCTTTCCGAGAAAGCGGGGTTTTACGCCGGTGGAATCGGTAATCAGACTGCACATGGCGCCGCAATCAGGCATGAAGCCATACTCCGTCGGGCAGTTGGTATCCATGTGGGTGGCAATAAAAGGAACGCCGTTCCGAACATAGTGGCAAATCCTGTCCAGCTTTTCGTAGGTCAGGGTGGTATCAAAACTTTGCACTGCCACATCCGGATCCTCCTTTACGAGGCGGATGCCTTTTTGCTTCCAATTTTCCTCCAGAAGAGGCGTACCGTTTAAGTATACCTTCGCTCCCGGATAATTGACTTTCAAAAACTCAGCGCAGACGTCTCCCGCCGTCACCACCTTGCTCTCTTCTACGTCCAGCCCCAGCTTGTGAAGCTTTTCTACATAAATAGAAGGAACCTTCGACGCATTGTTGGTAAAAAAGATATAATCCCTCTCCGGGTCCTTTTCCACTTCCCGAATGAAATCCAGGGAGCCTTCGATGAGACTGTCTCCCAAGTACACGGTTCCGTCCATATCAAGGACAAATAACTTCACTCCCGCAAGCGCTTCTTCTTTTTTTAACATAATAACCTCTTTTTCTATCTGCAAATTTTATCTGCCAACTCGTCTAGCCATAAATCTCTTCTGTGATCTTTTCTGCAATCTGCTCCAATCTTCCATGCTCTTTTGCAAACTGCATAACGGAATATCTCGGACGAACCTGGTAACCGTTTAACAAGCTCTGATAAAACAACTCTCTTCCTATGCCGATATCTTTCGGACTTGTCGGAGCGCCTCCTTTGGCCAAAAGAGCCTTAATCTCATCCGGTGACGGACAAAGCTCCTTGGTTCCCTCCGGCAGCAAGTCTTCCATCTCCTCGAAGAAGCGGGCGATGACAGGGGTGGCAACTCCAACCTGAATGCCGTGATGATTCGGATTCAGACCTCTTGCAATGTAGTCCATCTCCCAGTAGTGGGACAGCATGTGTTCCGCTCCTGAGGCAGGGCGGGAAATGTTGACAAGAGCCATGGCAACACCGGTGAGGGTCAGCGCCTCCAACAGTGCGCCGAGGGAGTCGGCATCTCTCGTCTTTAGGCCTTCCGCTTTTGCAAAGCATTTGTCCAAGGCCCTCTGCACCAAAGTTACGCAGGTGTCGCACCGGTAGTCGTCATTGGCCTTCACTGCCAAATCCCAGTCGGCAATCGCCGTGATTTTTCCGATGACGTCGCCGTATCCTGCCTCAATCAGATCCTGAGGAGCCGTCTGCAAAATATCAGTATCTCCCACCAGGCCGTAAGTAAGATGAGCCACCGGAGAATACTTATATCCCTGAGAAATGATAGGGGCGCCGTCAGCTACATAGCCATCCATGGACGGGGCAGTAGCCACGATGATGTACGGAAGTCCTGTGCGGGATGTCACGAACTTTACGGAATCGTTGATGACGCCGGAGCCGACGGCAATCATCAGGGTAACATCCAAATCCTGTTCCTGAACAATTCTTCCAAGCGTCTTCTCATCCGGGATCAAAATGTCATCCCCGGTGTCAAACAGCAACTCTTTTACGCAAAATCCATCGGCCTTTAACAGCTCTACCGCCTTCTTCCCTGCCACCTCGTATGTGTTGTTGTCAAACACCACAAGGATTTTTCCGTCCTTAAACGGAGCGGCCATCTTCGGCAGTTCCTCTATGGCTCCTTTGCGGATGGCCATGTCGTGTACGCTAAAATTATGGTGACGTCCACAGGAGCAGTCAAACTCCGTTTGCGGCATCTCATTAATGTTCAGGTTCAGAATCTCGTTCATAATCATTACCCCCTTAAAAACTTATCCACTTCAGGTGCGAATGTCTGTCTTTCTTCTGGTCGCAGCGGCTTTGGTCTCAGCCTTTTTCGGCAGCCAGCGCCTCCGCACATTTGATGTCTGTAATTAATATGTTAATGTAACCGCCCTTGATGGCACCCTTGATGGCGGAGAACTTATCCTCCCCGCCCGCCACGCCGATGGCGTAGGGAATCTCCCGCAGCCGGTGTATGTCAAGGCCGATAACATTATTATCTTTTTGGAACCGGGAAGTATCTCCGTCTTCATCAAAAAACTGCATACAGATATCTCCCGCCACATGATTTTTTTCCAGAGTCTCTATCTCGTTTATCTTGTAATAGCCTGTGGCTATGACCGACGAACTTTTGTAGGGACACCCGATGCCCAACAGGGCGATGTCAAGCTTTCTTGTCAGGCGCAGCGTCTTCGCCAGACTTTTTTCTTTCATCAGCTCCGCCTTCACAAGCGGACTTGACACTCTGGCCGGAGCGTGCAGCGGAAAGAAAGTTCCATGATAGGTCGTCGCAAGATGCTCTGCAAGATTGTTGGAATGAAGCTCCATCCGCAGCTGTCCCATCCCCCCCACCAGGGGAACGACGGTGATGTTCTTGCCCTCCGGATGGCGAACGTGGTTCACCACCTCCAGCAAAGTGGAACCCATGGACACGCCAACCATGCTGCCATCCTTGATGGTCGATTCCAGATATCTTCCGGCAGCCCTGCCAAGCACCGTCTTTAGCTCGGACTCCGTCGGCTGGTTATCGACAAGAAGTACTTCCTTTAGATGATACATCTGTTCCAGCCGCCGTTCCAGCTCCCAATGTTTAATCGTCTCCAGATTCGATACCGAAATCCGAACGATTCCCCGCTCTCTGGCGGAGACAATCAGTCTGGAAACAGTCGGGCGGGACAAGTCCATCTGGGAGGCAATCTCCTGTTGGCTCAAGTTCTGATTGTAATATAAATCACACACCTTCACCATCAGGCGCATGTCATTGACCACCTTTTTCATTTCCATTGCCTCCTTTTTTCTCATTATATCGTTCTCTATCCTGCCTGTCAACTAAATACCCTATTTTATTTTTTCATATTCTCAATTTTATCACTTTCAATAAGTTTTTTATTGGATTTTTGGTAAATTTATTTTTATATTTGTAAATATATAAAAATATCATTGAATGTGGGATGTCACTTCGATGCCTCCGAAGACCTCTTTCTCTTTTTTTGCCATAAAACTTTTGCCGGGAAAGGAGGCCTCCGGGCTTGAAAAACGTCTCTTTTTTTCGTAAATTGACGGCACGGCAAAATTGGGTTGCCGCCGGGTACATGAGAAAATCGCTGCTATCATCGCCGCCATGGTTACGCATTATTTATTTATGAAAGATTCCGGATTCCATCTTGCACATCGAACAAAAATAAGTTATAGTGTAATATCATACTAAAGAAGGAGGAAAATATGGAAAGAGAAAAATTAGGTTCCCGGTTGGGATTCATCCTGCTTTCTGCAGGCTGCGCCATCGGAATCGGCAATGTGTGGAAGTTCCCGTACATGGCAGGACAGTACGGAGGGGGTGCGTTCGTACTCTTTTATGTATTTTTTCTGCTCGTTCTCGGACTGCCTATCATGACCATGGAGTTTTCTGTGGGGCGGGCCAGCCAGAAAAGTCCGGTGCAGTCTTTTCTCGTGCTGGAAAAGCCGGGACAAAAGTGGCATCTTCACGGGTATGCCTGTCTGGCAGGCAATTACCTGCTGATGATGTTTTACACGACGGTGGCAGGGTGGATGCTCCACTATTTTTACCTGACGGCCACCGGAGGTTTTGAAGGTGCCGGCCCGGAGGACATGGATGTGATTTTTAACCAGATGCTCTCCCAGCCCTTTACCATGGTAAAATGGATGGTTGTCGTCATCGTCGTCGGTTTCCTCATCTGCTCCATCGGCCTGCAAAACGGTCTGGAGAGAATCACGAAAATCATGATGCTGGCCCTCCTGGCCATCATGGTCATTCTGGCGGGAAACAGCCTGCTGATGAAAAACGGAATGGAAGGCCTCGTCTTCTTTTTAAAGCCAGATTTTCAGCGTATGGCCGACATCGGCATATGGGAGACCATCGTGGGAGCTATGAACCAGTCGTTCTTCACTCTGAGTCTCGGTATCGGAAGTATGGCCATCTTCGGCAGTTATCTGGATAAACAGCGTTCCCTCATGGGCGAGGCCGTTCATGTGGCCGTCCTCGACACCTTTGTGGCCGTCGTCGCCGGTCTGATCATCTTTCCGGCCTGCTTTTCTTTCGGCGTGGATGCCGGAAGCGGCCCTCGACTGATTTTCATCACTCTGCCCAACATTTTTAACCATATTCCTATGGGACGGTTCTGGGGAAGTCTGTTTTTTATCTTCCTCGCCTTCGCCGCATTTTCCACCGTGCTTGCCGTGTTTGAAAACATCATTTCAAGCTGGATGGATTTGACGGGGGCAAGTCGGTTCAAGGTGTGCATGATTAACATCGTCGCAATGATTCTTTTATCCCTGCCGTGCGTGCTCGGATTTAACCTTCTGTCGGAGATACAGCCTCTTGGGCCGGGTTCCACGATTATGGACCTGGAAGATTTCCTCGTGTCCAACCTGTTCCTTCCGCTGGGTTCCCTGGTTTACCTGCTGTTTTGCGTCAGTCGATATGGCTGGGGATGGGATAACTTCTCCAGGGAGGCAAACACCGGAACGGGATTAAAAATGCCTCGGTGGCTTCGCCCGTACCTGACCTACCTGCTCCCGATTCTCGTGCTGGTTATCTTCACCCTGGGCATCAAAAATACCTTTTTTGGATAGTTTTTCTCTGTCTTTTTAGAGAAGGCACTTTGTGGCGTCTTTCTTTCATTGAGAAGGCGTCAAAAGGCTGTTGAGACTGACCGGATACCTTTCTTTTCACTCAGTTTAGAAGGTATCCCTCCGCCCAACAGCCTTTTTTCACTCCTCTATATTCTATTGTGCGGCAGATACTTTTCTTTTGGTTCATGCCGTCTCATCCCGGCAAGTATTTTATTCTTTGTCTTCTTCCATGGACTCGATGATCGCAGCAGCCAGCTGCTCAAGCTCTCCCTCCTTGCCCTGTCCGAGAGAAGATGCCAGACTCAGACGCTCATTGAGCACAGTCATGTTCTTCATCTCCTCGTCGATCATCTTCTGCATCAAATCACCGGATTTGCAGGCCCAGGAACCGTTTTCCACGATGGCAAAGGTTCTGTGCTGTAAATTCAGCGCCTTGATGTGCATCAGATAATCATGCATCACCGGATAAATGCCCAGATTGTATGTGACGCTTGCAAGGACAATGTGGCTGAATCGGAAGGACTCCGAGACAAGCTGGGACACATGGGTGTTTGACACGTCATAAACCCAAACGTTCGTCATGCCTTTCTCACATAATTTGGCAGCCAGCGCCTGCGCCGCCGCCTCCGTGTTTCCGTACATGGAGGCATAAGCAATCATGACACCCTTCTCCTCCGGTTCATAGCGGCTCCACTTGTCATATTTATCAATGAAATACATGAGATCCTTCCGCCACACCGGGCCATGAAGAGGACAAATGTATTGAATCTGGTCTAAAATGCCGCCTGCCTTCTTTAACAGAAGCTGAACGTGAGGGCCGTACTTTCCGACGATGTTGGTCAGATAGCGTCTGGCATCATCCAGCCAGTCTCGGTCAAAATTCACTTCATCGGCGAACAACTTTCCGTCCAGGGCGCCGAAGGAACCGAAGGCGTCTGCGGAGAAAAGCACACCATTTGTCGTGTCAAAGGTGACCATGGCCTCCGGCCAGTGAACCATAGGCGCAGACACAAAGGTGACGGTGTGTGCGCCGAAACACTGGGTATCCCCTTCTTTGACCTCGATCATTTCATGGGAGTCCACATGGAACCCGAACTGGTGCATCAGCATAAAAGCCTTGCCTGTGGAGATGATTTTTACATCCGGCCAGCGGAGCAGTATCTCCTCGATGGATGCGCCATGATCCGGTTCCATATGGTTAATCACCAGATAATCCAGAGGCCTGTCCCCCAGAAGATACTCCAAGTTTTCCAGAAGCTGCCTGCATACGGACCAGTCCACCGTGTCAAAAAGCACGGTTTTTTCATCCAGAAGCAAATACGCATTGTAGGAAACTCCTCTCGGAATCGGGTGAATGTTCTCAAACAGGTGGAGCCTGTGATCATTGGCGCCTACCCAGTAAAGATTGTCCGTTACCTTTCGTACACAGTACATGCTCTATTCCTCCTTCATTCTTCGATAAACATATCCTTGCCTTCCGCACATTCCGGGCATACCCAGTCTTCCGGCAATTTTTCAAATAAAGTTCCAGGTGCGATCTCCCCATTTTCATCGCCAAGCTCCGGCACATACTCGTATCCGCAACCGCCGCATACATAGCGCTTTCCGATAGGTTCCGGCTTAGGAGGTGCCGGGCGTTTCATCTTCACCATAGGAGGCGCCGGATTCTTCTCCCCTTTGTCCAAAGCTTTGGCAAGCAGAGGAAGAATCTCCATCACATCTCCGACGATGCCATAATCACAGTTCTTAAAAATAGGCGCTCCCGCATTTTTGTTGATGGCGACGATGGTGGAGGCATCCTTGATTCCTTTCAAATGTTGTATTGCACCGGAAATGCCGCAGGCAATGTACAGATTTCCGGTAAACTTCTGTCCCGACATGCCCACATAGCGGTCAAGCGGCACATATTTTAAGGTCTCAGCCACAGGACGGGAGGAACCGATGGCCGCTCCGGCCGCCCGGGCCACCTCCTCGATCAACTTCATATTTTCTTTTGCACCGATGCCCTGTCCGGCGGAAACGACCCGCTCTGCCTGGGTAATCGGCGTGTCCATCGGAATCCCCACCGTAAAGTCATGTCCGTCTTTTTCCAGATGTTTTACCAGCTCCGCAACTTTTTCTTCCGCCGAGCCGTCCCGGAAAATGTGACATTTGCGGATTCCGGTCACCGGAGCCGGTTTTTTTGGTCTGCTGGAGGAGCCGCCTTTTGATTTCGGCGGTTTTCCTAAGAGATGAGAGGCGATGACCACCCTTTGAATCTCGTTGGTTCCCTCGTAGATCGTCGTAATCTTGGCGTCTCTGTAGGCCCGCTCTACTTCCATGCCTTTCATGAAGCCGGATCCGCCGAAAATCTGGAGGGCGTCGTTGGTCACTTCCAGAGCAATGTCAGAAGCGTACATCTTGGCCATCGCTGCCTCCATGGCATACGGTTCATGGTGTTCTTTCATCTCAGCGGCAGAATAAATCAAAAATCTTGCACAGCGAAGCTTCGTCGCCATGTCCGCCAGCTTAAAGGAAATCGACTGCTGGAATCCAATCGGCTTTCCGAACTGGATGCGCTCTTTCGCATATTCCAAAGCGTTTTCATAGGCGCCCTGGGCGATGCCGAGAGCCTGGGAGGCGATGCCGATACGCCCGCCGTCCAATGTGGACATGGCAATCTTGAATCCCTGTCCCTCTTTTCCGAGAAGGTTTTCCTTTGGCACCTTCACGTCATTGAAAATAAGCTCCGCAGTGGAAGAAGACCGGATGCCCATTTTATTATAATGCTCGCCGAACTCAAATCCCTCCCAGCCTTTTTCCACGATGAAGGCGGAGATTCCTCTCGTTCCTATATCCGGGGTCGTAACGGCAAAAACAACGTAGGTATCTGCCTTAGGCGCATTCGTGATAAAAATCTTGCCGCCGTTTAACACATAGTGATCCCCTTTCAGGACGGCGGTGGTCTCAGTGCCGCCCGCATCCGAGCCTGCGTTTGGTTCCGTCAGCCCGTAGGAACCAATCTTCTCGCCCTTTGCCAAAGGCACCAGGTACTTTTGCTTTTGCTCCTCTGTGCCGTAAGCAAAAATCGGCCAGGAGCCAAGGGAAACATGGGCGGAGAGGATAACTCCGGTTCCGCCGTCCACCCTGGAAAGCTCTTCCACAGCAATGGCATAGCTGATGACATCCAGGCCCGCTCCACCGTACTCCACGGGATAAGGAATGCCCATCAGACCCATCTCCGCCATCTTTTTCACCGCCTCTTCCGGGAAGAGATTGCCTTCATCCAGACTAAATGCAATTGGTTTGACCTCCGTCTCCACAAAGTTTCTTACTTTTGCACGAAACTCTTCGTGTGCCTGAGTCGTTTTAAAATTCATGCCGTTACCTCCTCGCTAAAATATTACTTTTTTCCAGGTTCGTATGCATCTGTCTCCATCATAACAATCTCCATAATTTTTGTCAAGTTTTCACCATTTTTTATGTACATTTTACATTTTTGTGCTAAATTGATAGAAATTATTTCATATATTTTTTACATAAATATTGTTTTTTGCCAAATATTTTTCATTATTTTTACATTTTCTTCTCTTTCTCTCCTCTCAAAATCCTTCTGTTCTCCAAGAGGCGTCTGCAAACTGACGATTCCTCTTTTCAAACGGAAAATATCCATCTGTCCGCACAGGTTCCACAAAAATTTACATCAAAAAAGAGAGGAAAGCCGACCTTGACGGTCTGCTTTCCTCTCTCTCTCTTTGCGGTCGGGCCAAAACATGTATCCCCTATGCAATCTGTTCTTTTGCAAGTTCCACGGCTTTTGCCAGCGCGTCGGCAATGCCCGCCGGATTCTTTCCTCCGGCCTGCGCCATGTTCGGGCGTCCGCCTCCGCCTCCGCCGACCAGGACTGCCGCCTGCTTGATGATATTTCCTGCATGGGCGCCGGCCTTGACGGCATCCTCGGTGGCGGTGACGATGAGGTTGACCTTTCCTCCCACGTCGGAGGCAAGCACGACCACCCCACTGCCAATCTTTTGTTTCAAATCATCACTCAGCGTACGAAGGGCATTCATGTCCACGTCCTTCACCGATACCGGAAGCACCTTGAAGGCGCCTGCTTCCACCACCTGATCCATGACGTCGGCCACCTCGCTCTTGGCAATCTGGTCTTTCAGTTTTTCATTTTCAGAGGAGAGCGCTTTCACCTCATCCAAAAGGGCGTGGATGCGGTCGGTCAGCTTGTGCGGCTCCGCCTTCATGGCTCTTGCTGCCTCCAGAAGCGTCTTTTCCACATCCTGATAATACTTCGTCACATTGTTTCCGGTGATGGCCTCAATACGTCTCACCCCGGCTGCCACGCCGGTCTCTGAGATGATTTTGAAGCTGCGAATGACACCGGTGTTCGGCACATGAGTGCCGGCACAAAACTCCTTGGAGAAATCTCCCATGCTGATGACGCGAACCTTCTCCCCGTACTTTTCTCCAAAGAGAGCCATCGCTCCCGTCTTCTTCGCCTCATCCACGGTCATAATCTGCGTCTTTACCGGAAGTTCCGCCGCAATCTGCTCATTGACAATCTCCTCGACCTTGGAAATCTCCTCCGGCGTCATTGCCTGGAAGTGGGAGAAGTCAAAACGAAGACGCTCTCTGTCATTGTAGGAGCCGGCCTGCTCCACATGGCTGCCCAGCACGGTGCGGAGCGCTTTTTGCAGCAGGTGGGTGGCGCTGTGATTCTTCATGGTATCATCTCTTTGTTCCTCATTGATGGAGAGGGTCACCACGTCTCCCACTTTGAACATACCCTTGGTGACACGTCCGATGTGTCCCACCTTATCTCCGAGCAGCTTCACGGTGTCCTCCACAACGAACTCGCCGTCGGCACACCGGATGACGCCGGTATCGGCATGCTGTCCGCCGCCGGTGGCATAAAACGGTGTTTCCTCCACGAAAATCGTTCCGGTCTGTCCGTCGGTCAGCGCCTCGGTCAACTCTGTCTCCGTGGTCATGACCGTGATTTTAGAATCATAGGTTCTGTGGTCATAGCCGACAAAGACGGTGGTGACGGATGGATCGATGGACTCGTACACCGTCACGTCCGCACCCATGTAGTTCGTCTCCTTGCGGGCGCTTCTCGCCTTCACTCGCTGTTCCTCCATGCAGGCCCCGAACCCTTCCTCGTCCACACCGTATCCCTTCTCCATCAAAATTTCTCTGGTCAAATCCAGCGGGAATCCGTAAGTATCGTAAAGCTTGAAGGCTTCCTCTCCGGAAAGACGGCTCTGTCCGCTCTTTTTCAGGTCTTCTTCCAGCTCCGCCAGAATGCCCAGACCCTGGTCGATGGTCTTGTTAAACTTATTCTCTTCCTGGGTCAGCACGTTAAAGATGAACTCTTTCTTTTCTTCCAGCTCAGGATATCCATCCCGGGAACCTTCGATGACCGTCTTGCTCAGCTTTGCCAAAAACTCATCCCGAATGCCCAGAAGACGTCCGTGGCGGGCCGCCCGGCGGATGATGCGGCGAAGCACATAGCCCCTTCCCTCGTTGGTCGGCATGATGCCGTCAGAAATCATGAAGGTAGCGGAGCGGATATGGTCGGTGATAAGACGGATGGAAACGTCGTCTTCCTCTTTTTCTTTGTAAGTTTTGCCCGCCATCTCGCAGACCTTGTCCCGCAAAGAGCGGATGGTATCTACGTCAAAGATGGAATCCACGTCCTGCACCACGACGGCAAGACGTTCCAGCCCCATTCCGGTGTCGATATTCTTTTGTTCCAGCAAGGTATAATTATTATGACCGTCGTTGTCAAACTGGGTAAATACGTTGTTCCACACTTCCATGTAACGGTCGCAGTCACAGCCGACAGTGCAGGTCGGGCTACCGCAGCCGTACTTTTCTCCCCGGTCATAATAAATCTCGGAACAAGGGCCGCAAGGGCCTGCACCATGTTCCCAGAAGTTGTCCTCTTTGCCAAACTTGAAAATGCGCTCCGGCGCAATGCCGATGTCATCCCGCCAGATGGCGAAGGCCTCGTCATCTTCCAGGTAGACGGACGGATACAGACGGTCCGCATCAAGACCTACCACCTCAGTGAGGAACTCCCAGGACCAGGCAATGGCCTCCTTCTTAAAATAATCTCCAAAAGAAAAGTTTCCAAGCATCTCAAAAAACGTACCGTGACGGGCGGTCTTTCCCACGTTTTCAATGTCTCCGGTACGGATACATTTCTGGCAGGTGGTGACCCGCTTTCTCGGCGGAATCTCCTGGCCTGTAAAATATGGCTTCAGAGGCGCCATACCTGCATTGATCAACAGCAGACTGTTATCGTTATGCGGAACAAGAGAGAAGCTCTTCATGGCAAGATGACCCTTGCTCTCAAAAAACTCCAGATACATCTTCCGCAGTTCATTCACTCCATATTTTTTCAATGTTTTATCCTCCTACTATCACAATCCCCTATTTTTCTGGCAAAAATATACGGGGCTCCCTCTTTCGCCTTTCCAAGGCAGATGGGCAAGGGGTGCCAAAGGAACCCCGGTTCTTCTTTGGCACCCCGCAATACTCGGCCGATGATTATTCTCCCTGTGCGCCCATTTTTTCCTGTTTTCTTTTCAACAGTTTTTTTCCGGCAAAAATGCCGAGCGCCGCAATGGCCGTAAAATAAATCCCTGTCACTACATATTGCACAAAAGCACCCAATATTGCTGCCATCTCAAATCCCCCTTTATATTTTTTATACCAATAAGGTTGCTTCATTATACCATCTCACCTTCGGCTCGATGTGGTTTTTCGCCTTATGCCG
>JAUNJG010000158.1 GCA_030533385.1 Eubacteriales bacterium
TCCTACGATAATTATATAGAGCAGGTGAAACCTATTGTGGAAAGCTTCGGGGGAGAATATCTGGTGCGTTCAGAAAAAATCGTGTCTTTATCTCCTCTGAGAAATCCAAACAGGGTGATTATTATTCGTTTTCCATCAAGAGAAGATTTAGACAAGTGCTTTGCATCAGAGAAATATCGTTCGATCATGGGAAAGAGAACGGAAAGTGTTGATGCCAGAGCTCTGATTATTGAGGAAAAATAAGACAAGGAATGAACGAAAAAGAGAGTATAAAGACAACCAAAAAAGAATTTTAAATCTGAATTAAGAGGTGAGAAACTATCGGAAAAATATTATTGGTGTCGTTTGAAGATGATGATGAAAAGATCATAAACTCGGTTATTTCTGTTTTAGATGCCGGCAGAGAAAAATATACATTTCAAGAAATAAATTTAAAACGAGAATTGCATCATAATGGAATTGTCATTGGCTTAGAACGGCGAGAGGTTATTAAAAACAATAAGAAGATTGGTTTGACCTATACTGAATTTGAAATCCTTCAGTTTCTTGCACAAAATCCCGGCAGAGTATTCAGTAAGGAGCAAATTTATGACGTAGTATGGAAAGAACCATATGTTGGTGACTATAATATTGTGATGAGTCATATCAGCCACATCCGGGAGAAAATTGAAGATGATCCGGCTCATCCAGTCTATATCCAGACGGTATGGGGAGTAGGATATAAATTCAATGGAAGGGCAAATGCTGAGTAGGCGGGGTTGTCATATGTTTTGATTTTTGGAGAAAATCCGGTTGTCATGCATACATTAACATGGAGGTATAGTTTCGAACTGTATTTTTATGTTCAATGGTCAACGGAAGCGAGTGTGTAACAAAATTTAAGCAGTGGTCTGTGTAGATCACTGCTTTTAACTCTCTCTAATCCCACTACTTTGGGGGTATACATAATTAGATGCTTTTGGGAAAGCACTGAATGAGATGGTTATTGTTCACTTTTCATCTGTTATCCCTAACAAATACTCACAGGAAACTTGAAATAATTCCGCAAGTGCGACTACTTCATAATCTGGAACAAAGCGAGTTCCCTGCTCAATTCTTAATATTGTTAAATCATTGAATTCATATCCGGCGAGCTGAAGCTGTGCTGCCAGTGCTTTCTGGGAAAGCTGTCTTTCTGTTCGAAGCTCTTTGACACGTTTTCCTATTCTATTCTTGGAATTTGTTTCCTTGTCCCAATAAATTATCATTTCATTCCCCACTTAATCATTTCTAAAGATGAAGCTCTTTAATTGATTCTAAGTAGAAATTTTGCTAATATACTTCTAAAGATGAAGTTTAAGAAAATTTATTGCCCAAAGATACGGTAAAATTGATAATGCGGACTGTAACAAGAAATACTTTTTATTAGGAAAGGTGGAAACATGATGGACAGATTTTACGAAGCGGTAGCAAATTTTCTGGAGGAACAGCGCTGTGATTCAGAGCAGTGGGAATATACGGTTATGCCAGAAGAGATGAAAGAAGTAAATGAAGAATTAAAACAAATGAATGAGAAACTTGTACAACATTTAGAAAGATTACCGGAAACAGAGAGAAAATTTTTTGTTCAGTACTTCGAGATATTAGATCGGGCTCATTTTAAGGAAGAACAGCGATCCTATTATCAGGGAATAATGGATGGCATGGAATTGTTATGTGGCCTTGGTTTAATAAAAAGAAACAATAATATGAAAAAGATATTGGAGAAATTGGAAAAATAATTGGCAAGGTGGTATGTTTTGCATACCACCTTCAGAATGATTCAGAAAAACTACAGAAAATAACCATGTGTTTCTGCTATTTTCTTATGTGGGATTTTTATATGTACGAAGATAGGCTTCAACGATAGCCAGGATTGTGGCAATTTGCTCATCGGAACATTTTGACAGATACAACAGCAGTCGCTGATAGTCCAGATTTTCCGCATGGTTTCTTTGATAAAATAAAGGAAGAGGAGAAACATTCAATGCACAGACAAGCTGTTTTATTTTAGGAAAACTTGGAACATTTCCGTTGTTTTCGATAGCCTTTAAATATCTGCTGGAGATACCCGATAGTTCTGCCGCTTCATCATAAGTTAATTTCTGGTCGGTTCTGGCCTTCTTAAAAAATAATCCCAGTTCTTTATCTATTTCTTTCTTTGGCATAGATACACCTCC
>JAUNJG010000075.1 GCA_030533385.1 Eubacteriales bacterium
ACATTTGAAAGAAAAACAAAAGAAAAGTTGCCAACGTTTACTTGACACAAACCTTTTCCGATGACAGGATGGAAATTAGAGAAAAAATGTGATAAACTTTCTGTAAGATTTAGTAAAATGTGATAACAGGGGGGAATTATTATGACATATGAAGAGATGATAAAACAGGCAAGGTTTGAGATGGGGCCATATTGTAAATCCTGTCCGGTGTGCGACGGGCGTGCCTGCAAAAATACGATGCCGGGACCGGGGGCAAAGGGCGTCGGTGATGTGGCGATACGAAATTATGAGCAGTGGCAAAGAGTCCGAGTCAACATGGACACGATCGGGGAGAATGTAGAGCCGGACACGAGAATAAACCTGTTTGGCCATTCTTTTGCCTACCCGTTTTTCGCCGGCCCGGTGGGGGCGATGCGCCTGCATTACGGAGACAAATATGATGATGAGGAATATAACCGGATTTTAGTGTCGGCCTGTATGGAAAACGGCATTGCGGCCTTTACGGGAGACGGCGCAAACCCGGAAGTATTTAAGGCAGCATCCGCAGCCATCAAAGACAATGACGGCATCGGCATCCCGACGATCAAGCCATGGAATGTGGAGATGATTCATGAAAAGCTTGACATGGTCGAGGAGAGCGAGGCGATCATGGTGGCGATGGACATTGATGCGGCGGGACTACCGTTTTTAAAGAACACGGTACCTCCGGCGGGAAATAAGACGGTGGAGGAATTGTCCATGGTCATCCACGATGCGGAGCGCCCTTTCATATTGAAAGGAATTATGACGGTAAAGGGAGCGAAGAAAGCTTACGAGGCCGGCGCTTCCGCCATCGTCGTTTCCAACCACGGAGGAAGGGTGCTTGACCAGACGCCGTCCACTGCGGAAGTACTGGAAGAAATCGTTTCCTGGAATGAGGGACGAATGAAAATTTTTGTGGACGGAGGCATACGGACGGGAATGGACGTGTTTAAAGCCATCGCCATGGGTGCAGACGCCGTTTTGATTGCCCGTCCTTTCGTGCAGGCCGTCTACGGCGGCCAGTCGGAGGGTGTGCGCCTGTATATAGAAAAGCTGGCGGCGGAGCTTAGGGATACGATGGCCATGTGCGGTGCAAAAGATATCAAGAGCATCTCAAGGAAGATGGTACGAAGATGATGCCGGGGCAAAACATCAAAAAAGAGGAGAGGAAAAAGGAGATGGAGAAGAAGGATACGGTGATATTTGATCTGGACGGCACCCTCTTGGATACGCTGGAGGATTTAAAAAACAGCGTAAATTATGCACTCCAATCCTTCGGGTATCCTGAGAGGACAAAAGATGAGGTGAGGCGTTTCGTGGGAAACGGCATTCTGCGCCTCATGGAGAGAGCGGTTCCGTCGGGGCAGGATAATCCGGATTTTACAAAAATTTTTCATGCCTTTCAGGAGCATTACGGTGTGCATTGCAATGACAGAACATGCGCCTACGAAGGGATTTTGGAGCTGATAGAGGAACTGCAAAGAAGAAAGGTCAAGATGGCCATCGTGTCAAACAAGGCAGATTTTGCGGTAAAGGAGCTGAACAGAATCTATTTTAAGGATAAGATCTTTGTTGCCATCGGGGAAAAAGAGAAGGAAGGAATCCGGAAAAAACCGGCTCCGGATACGGTGATGGCAGCGTTGAGGGAGCTTGAAAGCTCCCCGGAAAAGGCCGTGTATGTGGGAGATTCCGAAGTGGATTTGGCCACGGCCAACAATTGCTCCATGGACTATATCCTATGTGAGTGGGGTTTTCGAGACAGAATCTTCCTGGAGGAAAAAGGAGGAAGAGTTTTTGTAAGGCGGCCGGAGGAGATTCTTTCCTATGTGATTTCCACACAATAATTACCATAATAATTGTTTGAAAAATGCAAATAATAGGATTACGGTAAACAAAAGCTTTTGATGAGCTTCTACCAGAGAGAAGCCCATACCGATAACAATAGAGTCACTGTTGAGAATATAGCACTTTTGGTCTGAGAAAATGTCATCCGGATGACTCCAGATAACATGGAGGGATAAACAATGGCAAGAAACAGTTCCAGAACAAACCAGGTGGAAGTACCGGAAGCAAAAGACGCAATGGACCGTTTCAAGATGGAGGTGGCCAATGAAATCGGCGTGGATTTAAAGCCGGGTTACAACGGGCACATCACCGCAAAGGACGCAGGTTCTATCGGCGGGGAAATGGTTCGCAAGATGATTAAAAAACAGGAGCAGGAAATGGCAGGAAGAAGCGAGGAATAGCGCTCCTTCCGGCAGTAAAATGACCGAAAAAGAAAAGAGAGGCGGAAACCGTCTCGGAAAATGAACGCAGAATAAGCAGTCTCCACTTCAAATGCACAGAGCATTAAGTGGGAGTCAGGGGGACACTTATTTCAGTGGGAGATGCAAAGTTCCTACTGAAAGCTGGGAAGCGGCCTGTGTTCATGGGCAAGTAGCGAAGCGGACTGCGAATGTCCGCTTTACCAAAAGGGTCTGCTGCGGCAAAATCATGCAAAAAAGTACGGCGGAAACAGAGCGTATATTTTGCATGGAGGGCTGCGGCGGCCCGTTTTCTTTGTTTTCGGATGAGAACGACAGTAAACCGACCATATTTGTATGAAAAAAAATATGGACAGTATGAAAGTGTCATGTTATAATACTAAAATGTGTTTTTAGATATATCAGGCTGGCACTGGTCTTGAATAGAAAAACCGGATGGAGAAAAGTGTTTTCCCGGGGAAGGATTTTCTGCTTTTCTTCAGTCAAAATAAGGAACATATTTTTAAGGAGGATACATGAATGAGTGTACAGGTTGAAAATTTAGAGCATAATATGGCAAAGCTTACCATTGAGGTGGAGGCTGCTGAATTTGATGCTGCCTGCAAAAGAGCATATAATAAAAAGAAAGGCACTTACAATCTGCCGGGATTCCGCAAAGGAAAAGTTCCTATGAACATGATTGAAAAAGTTTACGGCGCCGGTGTTTTCTATGAGGACGCTGCCAACGACGTTATGCCGAAGGCATATGCGGACGCTTTGGACGAGACCGGACTGGAAGTCGTTTCCCGCCCGGAGGTTGATGTGACAGAGATTGGCAAGGGGACGAACTTCGTATTTACTGCGACAGTTGCTCTGAAGCCGGGCGTGACCCTTGGCCAGTACAAAGGACTGGAAGTACAAAAAGATGTGGTGGAAGTGACAGAGGAAGAAGTGGAAGCCGAGCTTAAAAAAGCTCAGGAACAAAACGCAAGAGAAGTCACCATCGAGGACAGACCGATCAAGGAGGGAGACGTCATCACGCTGGATTATGCGGGAACTATCGACGGTGTTCCGTTTGACGGTGGAACAGCGCAGAGCCAGAAGCTGGAAATCGGTTCTCATTCTTTCATCGACACTTTTGAGGACCAGCTGGTTGGCCTTGGTATCGGAGAAGAAAAAGACGTGGAAGTTACTTTCCCGGAAGAATACCATGCAAAGGAGCTGGCAGGAAAGCCTGCGAACTTCCATGTGAAGATTCTTGGCATTACAGAAAAACAGCTTCCTGAGATTGACGATGATTTCGCACAGGATACTACAGAGTTTGATTCTCTTGCAGAATACAAAGAAGACATCAAGAAAAAACTCTTGGACAGCAAAGAAGAACAGGCAAAGAATGCTATGGAAAACGTTCTGGTTGAGAAGGTTATCGAAGGTGCCCAGATGGATATCCCGGACGCCATGGTTGACTTCCAGGTAGACCAGATGGTGCAGGAGTTCCAGCAGAGAGTAAGCTACCAGGGCATTTCCTTTGAACAGTATTTACAGTTCACAGGACAGGATCCGGCTGCTTTCCGGGAGAGCATGAGACCGGAGGCATTAAAGAGAATTCAGAGCAGCCTTGTGTTGGAGGCTGTTGTGGCGGCAGAGTCCATCGAGGCTACAGAGGAAGATCTGAACAAAGAGTTTGAGAGAATGGCTTCTATGTACCAGATGGAAGTGGAGCAGATTGCTTCCCTCATGCAGGACGCAGAAAAAGAAAATATGAAGAAGGACATTGCCATCCAGAAAGCAGTAGAGTTCATTGCGGAGCAGGCAGTGGTAACGGAGGCTTCCGAGGAACTGGATTACGAAGCCGAGTAGAAAGTCAGGAGGTATAAGATGAGTTTAGTACCTTATGTTGTCGAGCAGACAAGTCAGGGAGAGAGGTCTTATGACATTTATTCCCGTTTATTAAAGGACAGAATTATCATTCTCGGTGAGGAGGTCAATGATGTCACAGCCAGCCTGGTTGTTTCACAGATGCTTTTTCTCGAGGCGGAAGACCCGGATAAGGACATCAACCTTTACATTATGAGTCCGGGCGGCTCTGTGACGGCAGGTATGGCTATCTATGATACCATGAAGTTTATAAAATGTGACGTATCTACCATTTGCATGGGCATGGCGGCCAGCATGGGAGCTTTCCTTTTGGCCGGTGGAACGAAGGGGAAACGTCTCGCCCTTCCTAATGCGGAAATTATGATTCATCAGCCGTCCGGTGGAGCACAGGGACAGGCCACGGAGATTGAGATTGTTGCTGAACACATTTTAAAGACAAAAGAAAAATTGAATCGTATTCTGGCGGAGAATACGGGACAGACTTACGAGAAAGTCTGCATCGACACAGAAAGAGATAACTATATGACAGCGCAGGAAGCTCTGGAATATGGTCTGATTGACGTTGTCGTAGACAGAAGACAGTAAGAATAAAAAAGGTTATCGCAGAGATTCTGTGATAACCTTTTGAAGTAATTGATTGTTTGCCGGTTTTGGCAGCATGTAGTATATGGCAACGTAAAAGAGGTGAAAATATGGCAACACGAAACGATAATAATAAACAATTTCGCTGTTCTTTTTGTAATAAGACGCAGGACCAGGTAAGAAAGCTGGTGGCAGGCCCAAAGGGGGTTTATATCTGTGATGAGTGTATCGAGGTGTGCACAGAAATCATGGAAGACGAAATTGAGGATTATAACGAGGACGCCCAGGAAATCAATCTCATGAAGCCAAAGGAGATGAAGGCATTTCTTGACGATTATGTCATCGGCCAGGACGAGGCCAAAAAGGTATTGTCTGTGGCGGTGTATAATCATTATAAGCGGATACTCACGGAGCCGACAGGTGACGTGGAGCTGCAAAAGAGCAACATTATCATGCTCGGGCCGACAGGATGCGGAAAAACGCTGCTGGCGCAGACGCTGGCGAGACTGCTCAATGTACCTTTTGCCATCGCAGATGCGACGGCATTGACGGAGGCAGGATATGTGGGCGAAGATGTGGAAAATATTTTGTTAAAGCTCATCCAGGCGGCGGACTACGACATTGAAAGAGCGCAGACCGGCATCATTTATATAGATGAGATAGATAAAATTACGAGAAAATCTGAGAACACGTCCATCACGAGAGATGTGTCGGGAGAGGGCGTGCAGCAGGCACTGTTAAAGATTTTGGAGGGTACGGTTGCCTCCGTTCCGCCTCAGGGAGGAAGGAAACATCCGCATCAGGAGTTTTTGCAGATTGACACGACGAACATACTGTTCATCTGCGGCGGCGCTTTCGCAGGTTTAGAAAAAATCATCGAAAGCCGTATCGGTAAAAAATCCATCGGTTTTCAGGCGGAGATTGCCGAGAAGGAAAAACAGGATGTGGGAGAACTGTTAAAACAGGTACTCCCGCAGGATTTTGTGAAATATGGACTGATTCCTGAATTTATCGGCCGTGTTCCCGTCAATGTATCTTTGGATCCTCTGGATGAAGAGGCGTTGGTACGTATTTTGACAGAGCCAAAGAGCGCCCTCGTAAAACAGTATCAGAAGCTGTTTGAGATGGACGGCGTGGAGCTTCTGTTTACGGAAGAGTCCTTAAAGGCCATTGCCGCGAAGGCCATCGAGAGAAATACGGGAGCCAGAGGACTGCGCTCCATCCTGGAATCTGTCGTGATGGATTTGATGTACAACATTCCGTCCGACGAGCTGGCTTCTACCTGCACCATTACAAAGGAGGCTGTGGAAGGAAGCGCAGACCCTCTTTTGACTTATTATGATGAGCCTGTAGGCAAAAAAAACATGACAAAGAAACACAGGAAAAAAAGCAGCAACGAGATTGCTTAACATCATAGAGACGACGGGCCGACACAAAAGTGTGCGATACATTTGCTGTGTCGGCTTTTTATCTCAGTCGGAGGAAACGTCATCTGTCAGTGTTGGGCTGAGGTTGCCTTGATGGAAACCTGGTCTTTCACTGGGACAAGGGTCTCCGGCAGATGGTGGATGCACAGGATTCATGACATCGGTTTCGCTGGTCTGTGCGCCGCCGAAAGAAGAATGCCATGGCATTCTTGCACTCGTTGAAGAAGGAGGAACGATATGGAGAATGTGACGCTTCCAGCCCTTGCTCTCCGGGGTAAGACGGTATATCCGGGAACGACAGTATTTTTTGAAGTATCCCGGACGAAATCCCTGAAAGCTCTGGAGGAGGCTGTAAATAATAATCAGCTTATTTTTCTGATAAGCCAGAAAGACCCGGCAGTAGAACATCCTTCGGAGGAGGATTTGTATCAGGTGGGAACGGCCGCCAGGATACAGCAGATGGTGAAGGCCGGGCAGGGAATCCTGCGGGTTTATGTGGAAGGCGTTTTCAGAGCCAGGATTCTTGATTATCAGGACGTGGAACCTTGTCCGTGGGTGATTGCGGAAAAGATAGAATCCGGCCATTTTCCGGAAGAGGGAAATCATGAGACGGCAGTATTTCGACTGATTTGTGATTTGCTGAACAATTTTACGGACAAGAATCCGGGCTTTATGACAAAACAGATGCAGGAGGCGGTGGAGAGAGGAAAACTGTTGCCTCTCATGTATCAGCTGGCATCGGAGCTTCCCTTTGAGCTGGAAAAAAAGCAGCAGTTCCTTGAGGAGAGCGACGTGACCAGACAGTCGGAGATGCTCATGAGTATTCTGATGGAAGAATCCGAAATCAGCGATATTCGGAATGAAATCACGGCGAAAGTCAAAAAAAATGTAGATAAAAACCAGAAAGACTATCTGTTAAGAGAACAGCAGAAAGTCATCCGAAAGGAACTGGGCGAGGAGGATATTGCCTCGGAGGCCGACGAATATGCAAAGCGATGTGAGAAGCTGAATGCTTCCAAGGAAGTGAAGGAGAAGATACGAAAAGAAATCCAGAGGTTCAAAGGAGTGCCGCCCATGGCTTCCGAGAGCATCGTGATGCGAAACTACATCGAAAATATGTTGGAAATGCCATGGAAAAAGGCTTCCAAGGATAACAAAGATTTAAAAAGAGCGATGGAAGTGCTGGAAGCTGACCATTACGGCCTGGAGAAGGTTAAGGACAGGATCCTTGATTATCTGGCCGTCCGGGCGCTGACAAAGAAAGGGGAGACGCCCATCCTTTGTCTGGTAGGCCCTCCGGGGACAGGAAAGACCTCCATTGCCCGCTCCATCGCGAGGGCATTGCATAAAAAATATGTCCGCCTTTCTCTTGGCGGAGTACATGATGAGGCGGAAATCCGGGGACACAGAAAAACCTATGTGGGTGCCATGCCGGGAAGAATTGCCGAGGGGATTCGTCAGGCGGGGGTGAGGAACCCGCTGATGCTCCTTGATGAGATTGATAAGGTGAGCAGCGATTACAAAGGAGACACCGCCTCCGCTCTGCTGGAAGTGCTGGACGGGGAGCAAAACAAGAATTTCCGGGACCATTACCTGGAGGTGCCTCTGGATTTGAGCGAGGTGTTGTTCATCGCCACGGCAAACGAACCGGAACGTATTTCCAAGCCTCTCCTTGACCGAATGGAAATCATTGAACTGTCCAGTTACACAGAAAATGAAAAGTTTCATATTGCGGAAGAATATTTGATTCAAAAGCAGAGAAAAGCCAACGGAATTTTGAAAAAACAGGTGGACATCCCAGAGGAAGTGGTTTACGAGATTATCCGATCCTACACAAGGGAGGCGGGAGTCCGGGAGCTGGAAAGAAAAATCGGGAGATTGATGAGAAAGGCGGCCCGGGCGATTTTGGAGGGAGAGGAGAAGCTGAAAGTTTCGCTCCAAAATCTAAGTGAACTTTTGGATATGATACCTTATTCCGAGGAGGAAAAGGCAAAGAAGCCGGAGGTGGGCATTGTCAGAGGGCTGGCGTGGACCAGAGTGGGCGGCGACACGCTGTCCATTGAAGTCAATGTGATGCCGGGAAAAGGGCAGCTTGCCCTGACCGGAAGAATGGGGGACGTGATGAAGGAATCTGCACAGATTGGGTTGAGCTTTATCCGTTCCATCGCCAGGGATTATGGCATTGAAGGTGAATTTTTTGAAAAACATGACATTCATATTCACATTCCGGAAGGAGCGGTGCCAAAAGACGGCCCGTCGGCAGGTATTACGATGACGACGGCCATGCTTTCCGCCATCACGGGCAAAAAGGTGAAGGGCGACGTGGCAATGACGGGAGAGATTACTCTGAGAGGAAGGGTGCTGCCGATAGGAGGATTAAAAGAAAAACTTCTGGCAGCTAAGGCAGCTTCCATGAGGGAGGTTCTTGTTCCGGAAAAGAATAAGAGAAATGTCAGAGAACTTGACAAAGAAGTGACGGAGGGTCTGAAAATTACCTATGTGGACACGATGTCTGATGTGTTGTCCAGAGCCTTTGTCTGAGAAATATAACGAAGGTAGGCCGTAAAATGTTCAGGCGATTTTGCGGCGAAAAAACAGGAGTTCATATGATTATCAAACAAGTGGAATTGGAGACAGTCTGCGGGATAACGAGCCGCCTGCCGGAGAACACTTTGCCGGAGGTTGCTTTTGCAGGAAAATCCAACGTGGGAAAATCTTCCCTCATCAATGCGCTGGTCAATCGAAAGTCTCTGGCGAGAACTTCCGGGCAGCCGGGAAAGACACAGACTATCAACTTTTACAACGTAAATAAGGAGCTGTACATTGTGGATTTGCCGGGCTACGGTTATGCGAAGGTTTCCAGAGAGGTTGCCGCAAAATGGGGGCCGATGATTGAAAATTATCTTCATGGTTCCCGGCAGCTTCGCATGGTGTTTTTGTTGATTGATATGCGTCATAAACCGACGGACAACGATGTGCAGATGTACCGATGGATTTTGAGCAACGGATTTTCTCCGGTGATCATTGCGACAAAATTGGATAAAATAAAGAAAAGTCAGGTGTCAAAACAGATAAAATTGTTAAAAGACACGCTGAAAGTCATGGAGGGAGTGCCAGTCGTTCCCTTCTCTTCCGTAACAAAACAGGGGCGGGATGAAATATGGGAGTTGATTGAAACCTATGCCCTGGAGGAGGACGCTATGGAATAGAGGGAAAGACACCTCCGGAAGTCCCCGGCTTTTCGATTGGTCGGGGATTAGATTTCCCACTGGCATAAAAAATGGCTGCCGCAGGAAGCCGGCAAAAAAGCAGAGTCTCTTATTGTTTGGGACTCTGCGTTCGGTCGGTTTCCTTTGGCAGCTTTTTTGTCGTATCCTCTGTTTTTTGTCAGGATTTTTCGTTTTGTTCCAGGAGGAGGGTGTCCATAACCTGTGAGTACACAAGGTCGCTTTTTTTGGACCAGGTATCACAGACGGCGACGGCCTGCTCTCTGGATACCACGTTAATTTTCAGTTCCAGGAGAAGGGCGCCTCGCTCCTTGATGCGGGCATTCACCATATATTCTCCTTTTTCCAGCGGATAATAGTCAGCCGTGATATCCACCTCTCTTCTAAGTTCGTATTTTTTTTCTTTAAAGTATTCCAGAATGTCTTGCTTTATGGAGTCAGACACCTTGGAAGAAAACATTTGTAAAGCTTCCTGTCCTCTCTTAGTCATATGATAGTGGGTGCTGTTGCGAATGGTGTCTCCGTAGATAAAGGAAGAGTCCACCAGATCATTGACTGATTGTTGAAGATGAAAATAGGAAGTATACTTATGTCTGACAAAAAATTCGCTGAGCTGGGATGTGGTGAGAGGAAAATCCAAATTATCCAGCATAAAAAGAATCATTAATTTATATAAGGTTAGAGATTCTTCCGACATGAGTTCCTCCGTGTGCTATAGTGATGGGAAGGGGCGGCAAAGCAGAAGATTTACCGCAGCTTCCCGGTGTATCTTTGTGTGGTTTCAGGGAGCGGGGATGCCCGAATCGGCCCGAAGTGCCTTTCCCTGAAAAGAGTTTCGCAGCTTCATTTGATGGTGTATGGCATTGAGGACCCTTCGCTTGTGAAGACTCCACTTTGGTGCAATCAGTAAATCTTTCGGCCCGTCCCCGGTGATTCGCTCTATGACAATGTCCTCTCTGAGGTGTTCCACGCAGGAGATGACACAGTCCACATAGTCGTCGAGAGTGAAGACGGGAAAAGGCTTCTTTTTATATAAAACAGCGAGAGGAGTTCCTCTCAGTACATACAGCATCGAAAGCTTTACCCCGTCCACAGGGAGGGAATTTATATATTGGATCGTGCGAAGCATCATTTCCATAGACTCTCCGGGAAGACCGAGAATCAGATGGGCGGTAACCCGAAGATTTCTTTTGTGGCACTCCCGGACGGCTCGGGTGAACACCTGGGTTTCGTACCCTCTGTTAAGAAAGCGGGCAGTGCAGTCATGGCAGGTCTGTAGTCCAAGCTCCAAAAAGACGGGCTTTTTTTGGTTGATCTCACAGAGGAGATCAAGTATCTGGGCGTCGAGACAGTCAGGGCGGGTGCCGATGGAAAGGGCAAGCACGTCCTCTGGTGCGATGGCGGCTTCATAAAGTGTCCGCAGGCGGTTTAGAGGGCCGTAAGTGTTGGTGAAAGCCTGAAAATAGGCAATGTATTTGCCGCCGGAATATTTTTTCTCCGTTTGCCGCCTTCCTCGGACAATCTGCTCCTCTATGGAGAGAGAGGCCTGCTCGGAAAACTCGCCGCTGCCACCCTCGCTGCAAAAAATACATCCGCCCCGGGAAATCTTGCCGTCCCGGTTCGGGCAGGTAAATCCTCCGTCGAGGCAGATTTTATATACTTTGGCACCGAAGCGATCTTTTAAGAAGCGGCTGTAAGAATAAAATGCTTCCATATTATACAAACTGTTTTACGGCGGCACTCACCACATCAGCTACGCCCGGGTCGAAGGCGTGAGGGAGAATGTTCTCATCGTTCAGCTGATGAGGCGGTACCATATCGGCGATGGCCTGAGCCGCAGCCAGTTTCATCTCCTCGGTAATCCGGGGCGCCCGGCTCTCCAATGCCCCGCGGAAAATGCCGGGGAACACGAGAACGTTATTGACCTGATTCGGAAAATCAGAACGACCGGTGCCTATGACTCTGGCTCCGGCTTCTCTGGCCAGATGAGGCAAAATTTCCGGTTCCGGGTTTGCCATGGTAAACAGGATGGAATCTTTTGCCATGGATCGAACCATGTCCTGGGAAACGATGCCGGGAGCAGATACGCCGACAAAAATATCGGCATTTTTGAGGGCGTCTGCCAACGTTCCGGTCTCCCGGTTGAGGTTGGTCACGCTCATCATCTGTTCCTGCATCCAGTTCAGGGCAGGATCTCCCGGACAGAGGATGCCCTGGCGGTCGCAGAGTATGAGGTTGCAAAAACCGTAAGAGAGCAGAATGCGGGCGATGGCAATGCCGGCAGAGCCGGCACCGTTTATGACAACCCGGCAAGTTTCTTTTTGTTTGTTTACGATTTTTAGAGCGTTGATGATTCCTGCCAGAACCACGATGGCCGTCCCGTGCTGGTCATCGTGGAAAACGGGAATGTTCAATGCCTTTTGCAGCCGTTCCTCGATGTCAAAACAGCGGGGCGCCGCGATGTCTTCGAGGTTGATGCCTCCGAAGGCGGGGGCGATGCGGATGATGGTTTCGATAATTTCTTCCGTATCCTGGGTGTCAAGGCAGATGGGAACGGCGTTGACGCCGCCAAATTCCTTAAATAAAACTGCCTTGCCCTCCATGACGGGCATGGCAGCCAGCGCACCGATATTTCCAAGTCCTAAGACGGCGCTCCCGTCGGAGACCACCGCCACCGTGTTGGACTTGATGGTATATTTATAAGCGTCCGCCGGATGTTTGGCGATGGCCCGGCATGGCTCTGCGACGCCCGGCGTGTAGGCGATGGCCAAATCTTCGGCGGTGGACACCTGGCATTTCGAGGTGACTTCTAATTTTCCCTTCCATTTCTCGTGGAGAGACAGAGATTGTTCTTTTATATTCATGATATCCATAATTCACTCATCCTTCCAATGGTATATTCTAACATCAGGAAATGGATTGTGCAACGAAGAATATCGAAAAGTTTGTGTCAAGTAAACGTTGGCAACTTTTCTTTTGTTTTTCTTTCAAAT
>JAUNJG010000159.1 GCA_030533385.1 Eubacteriales bacterium
GAATCGGGCTAACCGTCTATCGGTAGTCCTGTGGGACACCTGTTACCAGCAGGTGTCCTTCTTCATGTTCAATATACCACAATCGGCATAGAGTTTCAAGGATTTTCTTCCGGCGGGTCCTCTGACCCTCTGATGGGCGACTAAGCTTGTTCAGTCCTTCGGCGAGCTTAATATCTTTTTCGGGATATAGGTGAGAATATGTAATGTGCAGACGGAACTGATCAATATCCATGGCACATTGCGGCAGCATATTTTTTGATTCTGTATGCTGCTGTCGTCGGTTGCTGTTTTCGTTCCAATGGTCATCACCCTTTTACAAAATGGCTAATAAACCATGTGAACGACGGCGCATTCCCTATGACGGCGTCAGCCTTCCAAAGGACGGAAAGGCTTTGATTTCTTCAAATAATTCACTGTCAGCTTGACTCCGCAATAGATGGCCAGATACTTGGCAATCTGTAATAAAGCATAACTTCCGGCATTGTAGAAGTTAAGATAAACGGACATTCTTGGTGGAAACCAACTGCAGAAAAACATAACGCCAAAAGTAAGAACCAGGGAGCTCAGCAAAAGAGCGGTGATCACTAACCACATATCAATCATGCCATCAAACTTGTGCATCTTAACGAGATGTCTCAGAATATGAACCGTTGCGATCAGATAACCCAATATGGCCAGTACAAACGAAAACGGCGCCAGACCCTTAAAGACGCCCACTATGGAATTTCCCACTTTGATGGCATTCTGAGTATACGTACTGATGGAATCCGAAATCTGCGGATAATTTCCAAAGCTTCCCAACAGGGCTTCAAATTTGCGGATGTCTTCCATTTCTCCTGCTGATTTGTTGTCATAACTCAAACCAGTGTCTTTGTACATGCCGACGGAAAACATTCCTTTGAGCGTTTTTTTGATGAAGAAAGGAATTTTAGACCAGGTAGTGCCCTTGGACATGCTTGAAAAACGAATCAAATGATCGGTCTTAAGGCTTCCGTTTTCTATCGCTTCCTTAATCTCATCATTAACCTTGCCCCAAAACTGATTGGCCGTCACTGCATCCTCATAATATCCTGCCCACGTAGCGGCATCACGAAGTGCCCATAAAATTACATCTCCACATGCGTCCTGGCCTCCCATCCAGGCCGCTAAACTGTCTGTTATTTCCGTGCGGATGGAAGCAAACGTTGGGCTGACCGACATTACCTTCTCTATGGTTTGATTCGATACCCATACATCATCCGCAGCCTGTTTATCCTCAATCTTATACAAATAAGACATCATTTTCCCAAACTCTGTATCACTGCGATCATTGGTCGAAAAGATACCGTAATGAGAGTAATTGATCGCGCGCTGTGTCAAATCTGCAGTTACCAGAACCAGTATTGGCAAAAAATACAACACAAGGCGCAGGACGATTTTTTTGATATTTTTTCTATAGAGAAACAACTGTACGATCAGCAACAGTAAGACAACGGCAACAAATGGCATGATCCAAATAGAATCTTCCCGTATAAACCAAAAGAATGCCAGTGACAGGCCGCTTCCGATGGACCAGGGCAAAAGAACGCGAATTTCCTGATCACGCCGGAAATAAAGTCCGATAAAGCATCCAAAAACCAAAATGGCCGCATATGGCACAATGGCCATGCGGTAAGCTCTCTGCGAAATCATCCCCGAAAACCCAACAGGAGAATAAATGAGCAGAACGTAAATGATGGAAGGAACAATCCGATTTTCAAACTTATCCTTCATTGCCCTGACAAACACGGCGGCAGAGCCAATATTCAAAAGGCTTAATCCGATGGTATATGGAATGAACAGACTGTTGCAAATTGCGAGAAAAAGCGGAAAAGAAATCCCTTTAACCAAGGTCAGATAGTTGTATTCCCCCAGCCATTTTCCTGCAAGCAAATTCTCCGCATAGCGAAACAAAAGCTGGTCGTCATGTACCTGATTCGTATACATACTCAACGGTATTTTCGTTGATATAAAAATTCTGAACACCGATAATAAGCAGATGGTTACTGGCAACCATCTACTTTTTTTAGAACATTCTGAAGACATACCAATCTCCTTCATCAATCATATTTTTTAGTACGTTAATTATAATTGTCTTTGTCCAAATTGTCAACATATGAGCAACCCCAACCAGGGTTGGTTCGCAGATGATCAGCGATGGACAATTTCCCT
>JAUNJG010000012.1 GCA_030533385.1 Eubacteriales bacterium
AACATTTGAAAGAAAAACAAAAGAAAAGTTGCCAACGTTTACTTGACACAAACCGCCGGAAATGACGAGGTGTACTTGATGATTTTCTTGTGGTATCATACATAGGAAAGGTCAGGAGGTTTCTATGGAAGACAAAAATCAAAATGCAAAGCCGGCGTTAAAACCGCTGCTGTCCATTTGTGCCTCTCTTTTTCTCGTGGCGGCGGCCATCAGCATGGTGGCGGCTGTGAGGCTTTACTTAAAAGATAGAGAGTATACGGGGCCGGTGCCGAAAGCGGGAATAGAGCAGGCCGAAGAAGAGGGAAGAGACAAGGACTATCTGGAATTGGATAAAAAGTTTAAGGGTAGTTATGTGATGATCTGCAATGTTTCTTCCGGGGGAGTCTGGGCTACCCGGGTGCCGGGGAAGCGGGAGGAAGATTCCGTGGCTTTGTCCGACGGGCAGATTCTGAAAGCGGTGGAAAGAGGGGTCTGTGGAGGATCCGCCTACTATTTGCTGGATAACGGTCTGTATCTGAACGCAAGCGTCGCCCATGTGGAGCCGCTTGCCAGCTACACGGAACTGAGCGGTTATCTCGCCATCACTTATGTCAGTGCTTCCGGCGTTCACTTGCGGGCCTGGGCAGACTTTGATGCCGATAACGTCGTCAAGTCCGTCTATGTGGGAGACAAGGTGCCGGTGAAGGCCAAGGTGGAGACAGAAAAAGGAGATGCCGCCTTTTTGACAACAGAAGGGTTATATATTACGACGGACTCTCGATATTTGAACGATTATACATCTGTTCCCGAAGATGGGGCAGTGGGATCTCAAATGGACAGCGAAGAGGAAAAACCATAAAAACAGGCAAACATGCGCCCTATGCCTGATAATAGACGCTCTTCTTGGCAAGTAAACTTGCCTTAAATATCGTCTATTATATCAGGTGATGGATGATATCCGTATAAAACGATTCAGTCCTGCCATCTCGGGTTTGCAGCTAACGCTGCTGTATGCTGCTGTCGCAGCAAAACCCTCGATTAGGGCGAAGCGCCCTATGCCTGATAATAGACGCTCTTCTTGGCAAGTAAACTTGCCTTAAATATCGTCTATTATCAGGCGCAGGGCTGAATCGTAAAAAAAAAAGAAAAAAGTACTTGCTTTTTTGGGAAAGCCGTGATATAATCAATTTCGTTGGTGAGCAAGAGACTTACCGAAATGCAGACGTGGCGGAATTGGCATACGCGCTAGACTAAGGATCTAGTCCGGGCTAACTGGGTACGGGTTCAAGTCCCGTCGTCTGCACTAAGCAATGTAGATCCGAGCATCGAGAGGTGTTCGGATTTTTTTGTGTTTTATCGCATTGCAAAATGAGCCGTTTTATTTAAGTTTGTAAACTTTTGTAGAAACCAAAGCTCAGCTGAAAGCAATGGTGAGCGGGGCGATGGCCAAACACGTCTTGCCATATTTCGAGAAAAAGGGTATACTACTTAGGCAGACGGGAAATATCCGAACGTAATTAAAAGATATAATGCAAAACATTCACAGGGCTTTAAATCATGTCATTCGAGAAGTCTGATACAGTTTCATCCGGCCAATGCGGCAGAGTTACCATTCATAATAAAATACAAGATAGACTTCTATGCATTGTATTTTGAGAGATAGCTGAGAGCCTTTGAGAGAAGAGTTCCCGGCTGTTTTTGTTTTAAATAAAAATTTTTAGGAGGCCGGCATCCCATCGGAGGTTGACGGTTTTATACAAAGGATACAAATGTTTGGAGGAAACCATGAGCATAATTAATGTAGAACATATTTCAAAACTGTACGGGGACAGAATGGTATTGGAGGATTTGTCCTGTAGTGTGGAATTTGGAGATAAAATAGGAATTATCGGAATCAATGGCATGGGGAAATCCACGTTGCTCCGCATGATGGCGGGAGAGGAAGAACCGGATAGCGGGAGCGTTATTTTTTCCAGAGGGCTGACGGTCGGATGGCTGCCGCAAAATCCTGAATTTCGGGAGGAAGAAACGGTCTTTTCTTATGTCTGTCAGGGGATGGAAGGAGATTATGGCCTGGAGAGTGAAGCGAAATCCATGTTGCAGATTATGGAATTGGATGACTCTTCTCAGAGGATGGCAGCCCTGTCGGGCGGGCAGAAAAAAAGGGTGGCGCTTTGCCGGGTGCTGTTGCAAAAGGCGGATATTTTGATTTTGGACGAGCCGACGAACCATCTGGACAACCGGATGGCAGACTGGCTGGAGCGATTTTTGATACAATATAAAGGCGTTTTGCTTCTCGTGACCCACGATCGGTATTTTTTGGATCGGGTGACGAATAAAATCTGGGAGATTGACAGAGGGAGCCTGTACGAGTATGAAGCCAACTATTCCGGTTTTTTGGAAAAGAAGGCGCAGAGAGAAGAGATGGAGCAGGCCGCTGAAAGGAAGCGTCAGAGCGTGCTGCGAGTGGAGCTTCAGTGGGTAATGCGGGGAGCAAGGGCGAGAAGCACGAAGCAGAAAGCGAGATTGGAGCGATTTGAATATCTGCAAAATATGGATTCTCCCCAGAAGGCAAAGCAGGTGGAACTGGAAGCTGTTGGGACGAGACTTGGGAAAAAGACGATTGAGGTGGAAGAAATTTCCAAAGCTTATGGGGAGAATCCGCTGTTTTCCGGATTTTCTTACATTTTTAAAAGGTATGACAGAATCGGTTTTGTAGGAAATAATGGGTGTGGAAAATCGACCCTGATGCGCATTTTGACTGGCCTGGAGGAGCCGGATAGCGGAATCATCTCCTGGGGAGAGACCGTAAAAATCGGCTATTTTGCCCAGGAATGTGAGAGCATGGACGAGAGGCAGAGGGTGATTGATTATATACGGGATGAGGAGGAGTTTGTGAGGACGACGACGGGAAAGCTGTCTGCCTCCCGAATGCTGGAGCGGTTTTTGTTCACGCCGGATATGCAGTATACTTCTGTGTCCAAGCTGTCCGGAGGAGAGAGAAGAAGGTTGTATTTGCTGCGAATTTTGATGAGTTCTCCCAACGTTTTGATTTTGGATGAGCCGACCAATGATTTGGACATTGCAACCTTGCAGGTGTTAGAGCAGTTTTTGGATACTTTCCCCGGCATTGCCATTGTAGTTTCCCATGATCGCTATTTTCTTGACCGTGTGGCGGATAGAATTGCCTCCTTTGAAAACGGGAAAATTTGTGTTTATGAAGGGGGATATTCGGAGTATTTAGAAAAGAAAAAAGAATGCGACGGGGCGGAAGGGAAGATTTTTCATGTAGAGGGAAGCAGCCGCTTCCATGGCAGCAAAAAAAGCGGAGGTAAGGCTGAGGGCGAGGGAAAGAAGAATACATGGAAATCTCCGTCGAAAAAACTGCGGTTTACCTACATGGAACAAAAAGAATATGATACGATAGATGAGGATATAGAGGCTTTGGAGGAAAAGCTGGCGCAAATCGAAAAAGAGATGACGGACAATGCGACAAATTTTGTAAAGCTGAATGAGTGGATGAAGGAAAAAGAGGAGACGGAGCGTCTGCTGGAGGAAAAAACGGAGCGCTGGGTTTACCTTACGGAACTGATGGAAAGAATCGAGGAGCAAAAAAATGAAGACAGCACTCATCGCCTGTAAAACATTGGAAAAGGAAATAGAGAAGGTGTTGTCGGAGGAAAATCCATCCATAGATTACATTTTTTATGTGGCTTCCGGCCTGCACAATGCGACGCCCCGGCTTCAGGAGGCAATCAGAAATGAGATGGCAAAGCTGGAAGGACTTCAAGTAGAGCGTTTGTTGCTCTGTTTTGGATTGTGCGGCAACGTGGTGGAAGGGCTTGCGACGGGAGATTATGAGACGGTAATGCCAAAGACCGATGACTGCATTACCATGCTTTTAGGTTCCGCAGAGAGGCGGGCTGCCTTGGATGAGACGAGAAGAGGATATTTTCTGACGGAAGGGTGGTTGCAGGGGGAGGCAAATCTTCATAGAGAATATGAGAAAACGGTAAAGACTTATGGCAGAGAAATGGCGGATGAAATATATCGGCAAATTTTTGACGGCTATGATTATCTGTCCCTG
Source organism: Eubacteriales bacterium (assembly GCA_030533385.1). Classification (GTDB taxonomy): domain Bacteria; phylum Bacillota; class Clostridia; order Lachnospirales; family Lachnospiraceae; genus Anaerobutyricum. The sequence continues at coordinate 4,067 of JAUNJG010000012.1, forward strand.
ATTGACACGGGCAGACAGGATTTTTCTTCTTTTTATAAAGAAGGAGAAAAAATCGCCGAAGATTTTAAATTGCAGCCGTTTGCGCTGCGGGGAACTTTGGGGTGGTTAAGAGATTATCTGCTCCAGAGGCTGGATGTTTTGAAAGATCAGGATAAGATTGTCATATATCCGCCTCACAGCTCTATGAGCTGGAAGGACTTTGTGAGAGAATAAAGATAGTTGCAATAGCAGGAGGAAAGCGGACTGATGAAGACAGAAGGAAATACCAGTAAAAAAAGGGCATTTGGCCCGACGGATATCATGCTGCCAAAGCAGGGAACGAATATGCAACGATGGTCTGTGGTGGCCTGCGACCAGTTTACGAGTGAGCCGGAATATTGGGCAGAGACGGAGCGAATTGTGGGAAGAGCGCCGTCCACCCTTCGCATGATTTTGCCGGAAGTCTATCTGGATGGCCCCGAGGAAGAGGAGAGACTGGAAGACATTCGATTTTATATGAAAGAATACAAGGAAAAAGAGCTGTTTCAAGTCTACGAAGAATCGATGATATATGTGGAGAGGACGGATAGCACGGGAAAACTCCGGGCTGGAATTGTGGGCTGCGTGGATCTGGAACAGTACGATTATCATAAGGGCAGTCGCTCTTTGATTAGAGCCACGGAAGCGACCGTGGTGGAGCGGATTCCCCCGAGAATCCGGGTGAGGAAGAATGCCCCGGTGGAGCTTCCTCACATTATGCTCCTCATTGATGATAAAAAAAAGACGGTGGTAGAAGGATGCGAAAAATATAAAAAAGAGGATTGCCTGCTTTATGATTTTGACTTGATGCAGGGAGGAGGGCACCTAAAAGGATATCTGCTGGAAAAGGAGGCCCGGGAGGAAGTGCTGCTGGCTCTGGATAAAATGGAGGAGACGCAGAGGCGCATCGCCCAGCAGGTGGTAGCGGACAGTCCGGGGGCGAAGCCTTCCGTTCTCCTGTTTGCCGTGGGAGACGGCAATCACTCTCTGGCCTCTGCCAAGGAGTTTTATGAACAACAAAAGGCGGAGCATCCCGAGAAAGATTTCTCCCGTCATCCTGCCAGATATGCCATGGTGGAACTGGTAAATCTGCACAGTCCTGCCCTGGAGTTTGAAGCCATCCATCGAATCGTCACGGGGGCTGATGTGGAAGATTTGATGAAAAATCTGATCGAGGCACTGGATTTGGTGGTACTGGAACAGGGAAGAGAGCCGGAAAAAGGGGAGCAGTCTTTTATTATTGTACAACAAGGGCGGGAAGACCGCAGAGTGGTTGTAAAAAAGCCGACCTCAAAATTGACGGTGGGAAGTCTCCAGAACTTCCTGGATGCTTACCAAAAGAGGAGCGGGATAAAAATGGATTACATTCACGGGGAAAATGCGGTGAGAACGCTGACTAAGAAGGAAGGCAGCCTGGGATTTTTATTGCCGGACATGAGAAAGGAAGAATTGTTCCTGACGGTGATGGCGGACGGAGCGCTGCCCCGGAAGACCTTTTCCATGGGACATGCCGAAGATAAGCGATATTATACCGAATGTCGGAAAATACGGGAATAAGGCTCTCCATCTAATCTAATAGAGGAAGAGCCTTATGAGAGGGGTGATCCGGTCGGTGCACCCCGGATACCTTATCTTGATTTGTTGTCCAAAGTCAGGTGTCTTGGAAGACCTCCGGCATAGTATGGAAGGATGGTTCCGATAATCAGAGGACGGGCATATTCCAAATATTTTTCACTCACATAAGTACCGTCATTGGTGATCCAGTCCCGGGGAACTTTGCGCTCCACGTTGGCGATTTCGTGAATGTCGTATTTGTTGTAGGAGACAAGGTAAGGCTCCCGGCTGACAACCTGGATGATGATCATCATTCCGGTGTGCCCCTGCATGGCTGCCTCACATGCCACATAGCCAACGTTGGTTGCCTCGTCAATGTCAACCCGGGAGGCAAGGTGGGTGGCGCATCGTTGCAAGGTGGAAAATTCGATGGCTCGTGACTTTAATCCCGTGGCTTCTGTCACCTTGTTGGCGAGGAAAGAAGCGCAGCCGGAAAGCTGACGGTGACCGAAGGCGTCAACATAATCGGAAGCATTTCCAAGTTCGCATACGAAACGGCCGTCGGCCAGCCGGACTCCCTCGGAAACGGCGATGACAACCGAGCGTTTCTTCTCGGCAAGCTGTTTCACTTTTTCCATGAAAACATCTAAATCAAAAGGAACTTCCGGAAGGTAAATCAAGTCGGGGCCGGAGCAGTCAGGACCTTTTGACAAGGCGGCGGCAGCGGTGAGCCATCCTGCATGTCTTCCCATGATTTCCACGATGCACACAATAGGTTTGGATGCGCCAAAGCTTTCATTATCCCGGATAATTTCTTTCATGGCGGTTGCGATGTACTTGGCGGCGGAACCGTAACCCGGTGTGTGGTCGGTCAGAGGCAGATCGTTGTCGATGGTTTTTGGAACGCCCATGAACTTCTGCGGTTTATCTTTTAATGCCGCATAATCAGACAGCATTTTGATGGTGTCCATGGAGTCATTTCCGCCGATGTAGAGAAAGTATTCGATGTTATACTTTTCCATGATGGCAAACATGCGATCATAAAGCGCCTCGTTGCCCTCGATTGGCGGCAATTTGTAGCGGCAGGAGCCGAGGAAGGCAGACGGGGTGCGTTTTAACAAGGAGAGGTCGGAAGCGCAGGTGATATAGTCGCTGATATCAATGATATCCTCGTTTAAAAATCCCTCGATTCCGTAATGCATTCCGTAAATTTTTCCGGCTCCATTTTTTTGTGCGGCGTTGATGACGCCTGCCAGGCTGGCGTTGATGACGGCCGTTGGCCCTCCCGATTGTCCGACAATTACATTTCCTTTCATGATATACTTTTCCTCCTTTTTGATGAATGTTTTTGTAAATGAATGGAAAGACCGTCACCAGCCTTTCCCTTCGCTTTCTACTATTATAACAGTCTATTCGGCGACAGGCAAATGATTTGTGTGAATTGTGCAGCCTATTGTAGTCAGTCGTGGTTTTGAGGAGAGAATATTTCGACTTTTGGGAAAAAAGATGGTATGATAGTTTCAGAGATATCGCATTGTTCTCGCAGGAAAAGAGAACAATGGAGCCTGACAGGGAAAAATAATACGAAAAAAGAGGAGACATTATGCCGACAACATACACACATTATGCTTATGGGCAGGAAGTATTTCAAAGATTAAGCCCGGAGCTAAGAAAACAGATACGACCTTATATGGGATATTATCACATCGGGGTTCATGGCCCTGACATCTTGTTTTATTATCGATCCTTTCGCAAAAACGGGATGAACCAGTACGGCGTGAAGGTACATCAGGAACCGATGCGCTGTTTTTTAGAGTATGCCTTCTCTGTGTACGGGCGGCAGGATCACAAAGAGGAAGCCTTTGCTTATCTGGCAGGTTTCATGACCCATTATATTCTTGACAGCACCTGTCATCCTTATATCAGAAAGAGGATTCGGGAAACTGGAATCAGCCACGCGGAGATTGAGACGGATTGGGATTACCTTATGATGAAAAAATATGGCAAAAATCCGCTGCATTACAAGGCGGCGCGTCACATTCACACGGACAGGAGGAAGGCGGAGGTCATTGCGCCCTACTATAAAAAAAGTCCGGGACAGATTCAAGAGGGACTGCGCTACATGAAGTTTATTTTGAATCATGTCTTTCATTCTCATTTTGGAGCCAAGAGGGAGCTGTCCTCCCTGATTAATCGGTATTTTCTGGGAGGTCGGAGCAGCTTTCCTCACTATTTTAGAAAAAAAAGAATGAATCCCCAAAATGAGCAGACGTGTCGCAGATTGTCCGAATACTATCGGGAGAGCATCCCGCTCTGCGCTCGAATGATAACGGAGCTTCACGAGGCTCTTTGCATCGATGACAGAAGTTTTTGCAGGAAGAAACGGTTTAATCAGAATTTTTCCTGAAAGTTATGATACACTGTGATAGACAAAGGAGGAATCCATTTGATGGAATTGATTCGTTCACTGAGAACAGAGAAAAAGAGAAGCACCGGGGAGAAGGTAAGAGTATGGTGCCTGTTGGTCGCCCTGATTTGCCTGTGGCAGCCGGTGTGTGGAAAAGCCAAGGTGAAGGCTCCCAAGATGGACTGCCATGCCTATGTGGTGATGGATGCGGGATCGGGGGAAGTTCTTTTTGGGCAAAAGAAAAATAAAGTGATTTATCCTGCCAGCACCGCAAAGCTTATGACTGCCATTGTGTGTGTGGAGAATGGAGATGTCAACAGCAAGATTAAGACGAAACCGGAGGTGATCCGTGGAACGACCTACGGAACGTACTGCCTGGGGCTTCGCTCTGGCGTGACTTTCACATTCAAAGATTTGTTGAACATGAGTCTGGTATCCTCCGCCGCAGATGCCACGGACAGCCTGGCCGTGGGAGTGTTTGGCTCAAAGCAGGCATGCGTGGACGCCATGAACGAAAAGTGCGCCCAGCTGGGATTGACAAGCACCCGGTTTGATAACCCGGTTGGATCGGATATCGGAGCGGGATTTACGGAAACCTATGCGACAGCTGCGGAGATGGCCGCCATATGCCGCTACGCCATGACCGTGCCGGAGATTCGCAAGTCGGTGGCACGTCCCCACTACAGCACAGTGATGGGGCAGGATATTACCTGCAACACGACGAACCGGTTTTTGCGGGGAATGTCCTACTATGATAAAAAGAAATATAAAATTATCGGCTCGAAATCGGGAACGACCAATGCGGCGGGACACGTTTTTATTGCCACCGCCATAGATAAAGAAGGTCACGAAGTCATTTGTGCCTATTTCGGAAAGGTGAGCAAGGAGAGCACGTTTTCTTCTATAAGAAAACTGTTGGACTACACTTTTGACAATTATAAAAAAGGAAATCTGACGCTGACAAAGAGCAATTATGATGTTCGCTGTTCCGAGGAGATGGGGGCGGTGTACGATACATACGCTTCCCTCCATTGTTATCCGGGAGAGAAAGACGGCAGATACCATAAAAATAAGCCGGTGAAGAGAAAGGAACTCTCAGGCATGATGCGGGCAATGAACAATCTGGAAGGTGACGCCGTTTTAGAGACATTTACAAAGGGAAATCCAAGAGGGACGGTCACTGCGGCCCGCCTTGCCATGTTGGTGCAGGAAATGTATCCGGCGCATCTTTCCGGGGAGGAGAGAGAGGAGATTCTAAAGGGATGCTTCAACATGGAAGGGATGACGGAGGAGGAAAAGGAAGCCTATGCTTTGTTCTTGAAAAATGGACTGGCGACGGACGAGTCTTTCCGCAATGCAAGGCAGCGCATTACCCGGGGGCAGGCATTATTGTTCGCCGACAGGCTTTCAGATTATCAGTTCGTCTATGCCGCATCTCATCCGGTGGCGCTGCTGGGGAGCGTGCAGGAGGCAAGCATATATCCTCAGATTCCATGCGGAGACATCGGTGCGTGCTGGAATAAAAAATGGACGGAGAGGCTGACGGAACAGGCGGCCCTTCGGACGGCCGGGAGAGGAGAATGATGTCATGAATAAAAAATTATACAAATCAGAAATGGACAGAAAGATCTGTGGAGTGTGCGGAGGACTGGGTGAATATCTGGGAGTAGATTCCACCGTCATTCGTCTGATTTTTGCGCTGGTCACCTTTTTTGGCGTGGTGCCGGGATGTGTCGTCTATTTGGTGGCGGCGATTATCATGCCCGACGAAAGTAACTGCCATTAAAAAGTGCTGTCTGTACAAAAAGAGCCGTTTCTCTCAAGAAAGAGAGGCGGCTCTTTTGCGGCGCGGGTCCGGTAGTAGAAAACTTGGCAAAGAAACAGGGTCAGATGATGGTATACCACGGTTCTAGGCGGGTGCTGCAAAGAGGGCGGAGTAATTCTTCCTGAAGCGTTTTAAAGGGTTCCGGTGTGAAGAATTTTGCTCCGGCCGGGCAAATACGGATGCAGGAACCGCAGCGGATGCATTCATTGTGTCGAATGTTTTTTGGATTATTTTTTCCGATGGCCTTCACCGGGCAGGTCTGGGCGCAGAGCATACAGTAGATGCAAAACTCGTTGGTTTCCACCTGAAATGGGAAAAGATGCATCGGCTCTTTTTTGTAGGGATAGCTGCCTGGAACATCCAAAGGATCCATGTTATCGAGGTTGACGGAAGAAAGCCGTTCTCGGATGGCGTCCCCGAAAGAGTGGATGATTTCTATGTCTTTTTCATCCGGCCTTTGGAAGGCCAAGTCGCTCAAAAAGGTGTGCTGACAGACGAAAGATCCGGCGGCCACCGGCAGGAATCCTCTCTCGGACAGCAAAACTTTCAACTCCATCAGGGTGTCGTCGATGGCCCGGTTGCCGTAGGTGGCCACGAGAACAGCGGGTGTGCGGTCGCCGCAAAAGTGGGAGAGACACTCGCTGACAGGAGACGGAACACGCCCTCCGTAGGAGGGAACGCCGAGGATGAGAAGGTCTGTCTCACACAGGGACAAAGGCTGCTGCCTGACATCATAATCGGTCAGATTGACCTTCTCGACAGGATAATCCTGGAAGGACGCCCCGATTTCAGATATCACCTTTTTGGTTGTGTTGGCAGGGCTAAAACAGGCACAATATACTTTTGTAATTTTCATAACACATTCCTCCTTGTAATGCCAGTGGTATCCGAACATGCCGTTGAGAGTTCGGATAATTCCTGTCAGGTTAAAAATAAAAAAGATTGCTGTCCTTATTATAAATCGCAGGAAATACAGATTCAACGAGATTCTTCTATTTTATATTGCCGAAATCAAAAAAAGAAGTTATAATGGGAAATAACATGTGAAAGAGGGGAAAAGATAGTGGAACTTCTGCTGGAACAAATCAGCCGGATTACCCATGGGGTGGTGTTAAACAGGGTAAAACCTAAAATACAGAACGAGGGAATCGAATACCCGATATTATCGATCAGCCAGCTATTGGATGAAGAGAATGGCATCAGGGATTATGAGGTTCCTTCTGTTTTTGTGGACAAAAAAAAGGAAAATAACCTGAATCTGGCGAAGGAGAACAGCATTGTCATCGGTCTGACGTCCTTTCACCGGGCGGTGGTGCTGGAAAAACAGCATGAGGGAAAAATCATACCTTCTAATTTTGTGTCCATAGAGTTCACGGACGGGATTATGGATCCCTATTATTTTGCATGGTATTTTAACGAGCATCCTGAGATTAAGGCGCAAAGAAGCATTGCTATCCAGGGAAATTCTTCCGTAAAGGTTCTTTCGATACACATGATACGGCAGTTGATGATTGAATGTCCGGATTTGTCCACGCAGATGTCTATCGGCAAGCTTTATTATTACCAGAAAAGAAAACAGTTGCTTCTCATGGAAAAAATGGAGCTGGAGAGATCCGTGCTGACAGAAGAGATGATGCAGCGGTTAAAAAAGATATGAAAAGGTGAAGTACCATGGATGAAAAACAATTACGTTATGAATTTTTATCAGTATCGGGGGAGAGCCATCCCGGCCTGACCTTCGAGGAATACAGAGATAGCTGCGTGTTCTTGCTGTTTTACCAATATCTGTGCCTGAAGTACGAGGACAAGCTGGAAGAGTGCTATCGGCCTGGTGCGCTGGTTCGGATGGCCATCAGAGGAAAGCTTCAGATACCTTCTTTTCTCCGCTTTATTGAGGCGGCTTCTCCCTTTATCCATCTGGCGGATCGTCATTTTCAGCTCACAGAGTTTTCTTTTTTTAAAAATCTTCAAAAAGTGCAGCTTTTGGAAAAACAAAAAAGTTATGCTCGTTTTTTTAGAAAACTCATAAAAAAAATAGATGCCTGGGACTGCCATGAGCTTTTGCTGGAGGAGTATCCTCGTCTTTTCGGCGAGCTGATGGGAACCTTTGCCCGGATGAAGAAAGAAACCTACTTTTCTGAGGAGTTGCTGTCTTTGTACCGGATGTTTTTTTCGGAGACGGTGAAAAAACCGGAGGCGGTATTTCTGCCGAATTTTGAATATGGTCTGCTTTTGCAGGCAATGATGAAGGAAGGACAAAAAGATATTAAGATTTCCGGGTTTGAAGAGCATATCGGCTATCGGGAAATCTTTGAGATTCTTTGTGATATGAAGGGGATTCCCCGCTCCGGGATGACGATTTGCTCCAAGGAGGAATGGAGAGGGGACGCCCTGTTTGACAGCATCGGCATTTTTATGCCGGAAGGAGTAGAAGGAGGAACTCTGATTGAGGCCGAACGACAGCCAAGGCTGGTGGCGGAGACGGCCGGCTCTATTGCAAAAGGAGAACTTCCTTTTTTGCTGTCCGCCCTTTCCTTTTTGCGGGAAGGAGGCACAATGGTAGCGGTGGTGCCTGGCGCATTGCTCTACCGGGAGGGGAGAGAGTCCCAGCTGCGCCGGTATATTGTGGAAGAAAAAAATTATCTGGATACTGCCATGCTTTTACCGGACGGCATGTTTCAGTCCACGGGACAAAAAGAGGTACTGTTGCTGTTCAGAAAAGGAAGAAAGAAAAAGGACGTCCTGTTTTTTGACTGTGGGGAGACGGAAGAGTTCGGAGAAGAACAGCTTCGCTCCATTTTGCTGGCGTGGAGGGAGAGGAAGACGATTCCCGGTTTTTGCAGCGCTGTCACCCAGGAAGTCATAGAAGAAAATGAGTTTAACTTGAATCTGCCCCGCTATATCACGAAGACAACCCATCTGTCCAAGGTGGACGTGGAGGCAAGAAAAAAACGAATCAAAGAAATTGACAGAGAATTACTGGAGATAGAAGAAAAGATTTTAATGTACAAAAGAGACCTGGAAATGTAGTTCTGAGAGGATGGAAGAATGAAAAAGACATATGTGGGAATGATGCTGCTCTGCCTGCTTTTGTTGCTCGGATGCGTCGGAGAAAAAAAGGCCGGTGAAGACAAAGGGGAGAGTGCCGATATCATTGTGGGGGTGGAGGAAAAAAACGCACCCTACTATTCCGTGGACGAGAAAGGAGAGGAGAGCGGCCTCTATGTGGATCTGATGGAGGAGCTGGCGGCAAAAGGAGGGTTTACTTACTCTTTTTGTCCCATGACGATCTCGGGATTCCGGGGCAGTGCCGGGCAGGAGTGTGATGTGTTTCTCGGCAACATGGAGATGGAAAGAGGCTCCATGGCAAAATATGCACAGATGGAGCCATTTTTTCAGACAGCTCTTTGTCTGATGGTAAAAAAAGGCTCTGCCATCAAAGAAAAAAGTGATTTAAGGGGCGTGTCCATTGCGGCCACGGCCGGGGCGGGAGAGGAGAATTTTGCTGAATACCTAGCGTCAAAATATGGAGCGGACAGCATTCTGTTTGTAAATGAGAAAAGCTGTTACGAAGATTTTGCGGCAGGGTATTCCGAGGGACTCGTGGTGGAGGACATCCTGGCACAGAAAAAAAAGAAGAAGGATAAAAATTTTCGCATCATGATAACCAGCAAAAAATATAAGAGCAGCCACACTTTCACGGCGAGAAGCGCCTCCGGCATCCCTAAGTTGCTGTCGGAAGGGATGAAAAGGATGAAGGAGGACGGGTCGCTGGGGGTGCTGATTCAAAAATACAAAGATTCTTTTTCTCAGATATAAGGAAGGATTTTTGTGGCCGATGGCGGTGCCTTCTTTTCCCGTCGGAAAAATCCGCCTTTTCCAAAAGTATAAAAGCGCAAAAAGTGAACACCCTAGTGTAGGAACAAAGCCGCAGAAAAATTTAAAAATACCCCGGCTTTCAGGAGGTCTTATGCAAAATCAGGGAAAAGGAATCATAGAATTTGGGCAGGAATTTTTGGAAAATCATGCCAGTGGGCACCACATTTTATATTTGTCCGTCATCGGAGAGATTGAGGGGCATGAGCTGGCCAGTGAGCGGACAAAGACAACGAAATACGAGCATTTGCTTCCCCTCCTTGCCAGGGCGCAGGATGATCGGGAGATTGACGGAGTGTTGATTCTCATCAATACTCTGGGCGGAGATTGTTCCTGCGGGCTGGCGGTGGCGGAGATGATTGCCTCCATGGATAAGCCGGTCGTGTCCTTGATAATCGGAGACAGTCATTCCATCGGCGTTCCTTTGTCGGTGGCGTCGGATTACACAGTCATTGCGCCCACGGCAACCATGCTGATTCATCCTGTCAGGTTGAGCGGGACGGTCATCGGGGCGCCGCAGACCTTTGAGTACTTCAAATTGATTCAGGACAGGATTCTAAACTTTATCGAGGGACATTCCGGAGCGAAAAAAGAAGACCTGGAGAAAATGATGATGAAAAAAGGGATGATGGCCAAAGATCTCGGAACCATTCTTGTGGGGGAAGATGCGGTGAAGGCAGGACTTGCAGATGCGGTGGGTGGCATTGCGGATGCCCTCGCCTGGCTCCATCAAAAGATTTCTTCAGAAAAATAAAAAAAGGTGTGAATACTATGTCGAATACAACAAAAAATAATGCGGGAGCAGGTCAGCGGGCGGGCGGCAAAAAGGTGTCTGCCCCGAAAGCCTCTCAAAAGAAAAAACAGACGTCCTTTGGAAAAAAGAAAACGGAGGAGAAGGATCGGGGCATTCCGATGAAAAATGAAGTCTGGGTCATTGCCTCCTTCGGAATCATGGTGATTTTGATGTTGAGTAACTTTGGCTGGTGCGGAACCGTGGGCGTCTGGCTTTCCAGCTTTCTTTATGGAATCTTTGGCTGTGCCCAGTATGTGATGCCGGTGGCTTTCTTTTTGTTTGTCACTGCGCTGCTGGCCAACGATTTCAGCGTTCTTGCCATGAAAAAATGCGGGGCGGCCTTTCTCACCCTGACCATGCTGTCCTCCTATGTTCAGATTATTTATCAGGGAGAAGTGAAGAATTTTTATGATTTGTTTGCCACGGCAGTCAAGGATCACATGTCCGGCGGTATGCTGGGAGGAGGCATCGCCCTGCTCTTAAAACAGTGGTTTGGAACGCCCGGCGCCATCGTGATTATTTCCTGCGTGATGCTGTTGTCTCTGGTGGTGTTGACCCAGAGATCCTTTCTGCAATTTTTCCGGGAGAGGATGGAGAAGGGGAAGGCGCTGTGGAAAAATGGCCTGAAACGCCTTGAAAAAGAGAGACAAGAGAAAAAAGAGAAGGAGGAGAAAGAAAAGAAAGAGAAAATATCATTGGCGGATCGCATCCGGGCGAAAAAATGTGAAGAAAAAATAAAAGAGATAGAAGAAGAACAGATGCAGGCGGCGGCCGGGCAGCGCAGAGAAGGAGAAGGAGACAAAAAAGAAAAGACGAAAAAAACAGGTGTCAAAAAACAGCCTGAAATCAAAATACATATTCCGCTTTTTACGGACGAGCAGGAGGTAAAAAGAAAGGACGAGGTAAAAGAGCTGCACCCGGAAGTTTACCCGTTTACTGCGGAGGATGGAAAACCTCAGGAGTTTGACGGCAAGCTTGATTTTTCTGCCTTCTCCTTCCGAAGCGGCAAGACTCCGGAAGAGTTTGAGGAGGAGGTAAAGCAGACGTCCTTTGAGGAGGCCGTCTCAGAAATTTTGCGTCGAGAAAGGGAGCAGGAAGTTGTCGGGGAGGACGAAGCTCCGGAAGAAAAGGAAGGAGGTCTCCCGGAGGAGATCGTGCTGTCTGAGAAGAGGACGGATACGACCTTCGCCACAGATGGGGAGGGAGACTGGAACAAAGAAGATTGGATGAAAGAGGAAGATGCGGAGGAAGAGACCGGGGATGTGTGGCCTCAAAAACCTGAGGACACGGCGGTGGAAGTGGTGCTGTCGGAGGAAGAAGAAGTGCTGTCGGCAGTGGAAAATCCCCAGTCTCGGAAGACGAAGGATGAAGAATCCGCTTCCGTCACATCGGCATCTCGGGAGGAGGCGGTGTTTGAGACTGTCAAGGAAGAGCCGGAACGGCTGGGTGGAGTGAAAAAGTCCACCTTGCAGGCACAGCGTAAGTCTGAGAAGCAGAGAAAGACGGAGATGGCGCCTGGGCAGCAGCCGAATGAAGAGAAGGAGACGTTAAAAAGACCAAAAAGTTACGAGACAGTCGAGGAGAGCAGACAGTATGTGTTCCCGCCGGTGAATCTTTTGGTCTATGAGAAACATACGCTGGCTCCGGATTATGATAAACATCTGAAGGAGACTGCCATGAAACTGCAAAGCACTCTGGAAAGCTTTGGCGTTCATGTGACCATCACCGACATCAGTTGTGGTCCGGCGGTCACCCGCTATGAAATGTTCCCGGAACAGGGAACAAAAGTCAGCAAAATTGTATCTTTGACCGATGACATCAAGCTGAATCTGGCGGCTTCGGACATCCGGATAGAGGCGCCGATTCCAGGAAAGGCAGCCATCGGCATCGAGGTTCCGAACAAGGAAAACCAGACGGTACATTTCAGGGAGCTGGTGGACAGCCGGGTATTTCGGAGCTTTAAGTCCAAGCTGGCCTTTGCCGTCGGAAAGGATATTGGCGGAAAGATTGTGGTGGCTGATTTGGCAAAAATGCCTCATCTTCTCATTGCGGGAGCGACCGGATCAGGAAAGTCCGTCTGCATCAACACCCTGATTATGAGCATTCTTTATAAGGCGTCTCCATCGGAGGTCAAACTGATGATGATAGACCCGAAAATGGTGGAACTTAGTACATATAACGGGATTCCTCACCTTCTGATTCCGGTAGTCACGGATCCGAAAAAAGCTTCCGGTGCTCTGAACTGGGCGGTGGCAGAGATGACGGACCGATACAAAAAATTTACGGAGTGCAGTGTACGAAACATCGAGGGATATAATAAGAAGGTGGATTCTCTGCTGGCTTCCGGCGAGGTAGAGGAAGGAAAACTGGAAAAAATGCCGCAGATAGTGATTATCATCGACGAGCTTGCGGACTTGATGATGGTCGCTCCCGGCGAGGTGGAAGATGCCATCGTGAGGCTTTCCCAGCTGGCCAGGGCGGCGGGGATCCATCTTGTGATTGCCACCCAGAGACCTTCCGTCAACGTCATTACCGGCCTGATCAAGGCGAATGTCCCATCAAGAATCGCCTTTTCCGTTTCTTCCGGCGTCGACAGCCGGACGATCATCGACATGAATGGAGCAGAAAAATTGTTGGGAAGAGGAGACATGCTCTTTTATCCATCTGGTTATCAAAAGCCGGTTCGAGTGCAGGGTGCCTTTATCTCTGATGCGGAGGTAAGTCGGGTGGCCGAATTTTTAAGGGAAAATGAGACGATGGCCGTGTATGATGCGGAAGTCTCGGAAAAAATTGAAAACAAAATAAAGAACAGCAGCGTCTCCAGTGAGAGAGATGAATATTTCGAGGCGGCAGCCCGCTTTATCATGGAAAAGGACAAGGCGACCATAGGGATGCTGCAAAGAATGTTCAAAATCGGATTTAACCGGGCGGCTAGAATCATTGACCAGATGGCAGAGGCCGGAATCGTGGGGCCGGAAGAGGGAACCAAGCCAAGAAAAATCCTCATGACGCCAGAGCAGCTAGATGCTTTTTTTGAGGAGATGCTATAAATAAAGCTGAAAAAGATGGGATTGTCCAGATTGCGAAACTCATCACGACAGGGATATAAATGCTGCTAAAAATATTAGAAACGAGTTTATGCAGTTAGTAACTGTATAAGCTCAAACATAGAACCGTGGGACACACGGGGTTAGCTCGTTGATACTGTACTTGTTGGAGTACTTGAGCAAGCCCCCCCCGCTTCTATGCTCCGCATAGATGGTGGGAGTATGTCACAGGACAGGTGAGCACCCTTGGAATCTCACCCTTTACGAAATATGGAAATTGTTGTATGATAGTAATGATTTGGCCGCAGGCCTAAAAAAAGATAACATCCGAAGCAAAGACAGAGAGCAAAAAAGCGACAGGTGACTGATGCAGAAAGAGTGGACAAAATGACAAAAAAGATTGACGGAAAAAAGATTTCCCTGGAAATCAAAGAGGAAGTAAAGGTGCGGGTTTCCGAATTGAAAGAGGAGGGACTGCAGGTGTGCCTTGCAGTTATTCAGGTGGGGAATGACCCGGCTTCCACCGTGTATGTAGGAAATAAAAAGAAAGCCTGTGCGTACACGGGCATAGAGTCCAGGGCTTTTGCGCTGCCGGAGGAGACGACGCAGGAGGAACTTTTGGAGCTGATAGCCAGATTGAATGAGGACGACACAGTCCATGGAATCCTGGTGCAGCTTCCGATTCCTGCCCACATGGATGAAAAAAAGGTGATTGAGGCAATCTCTCCCAAAAAAGATGTGGACGGGTTTCATCCCCGGAGTGTCGGTGCCCTATCCATCGGGGAGCCGGGATTTGTATCCTGCACGCCGGCGGGCATCATTCAGCTGTTAAAGCGCTCCGGCGTGGAGATTGACGGAAAGGAATGTGTGGTGGTCGGAAGGAGCAATATCGTGGGAAAGCCTATGGCCATGCTTTTGTTGAGGGAGAACGGCACTGTGACCGTCTGTCATTCTCACACGAAAAATTTAAAGGAAATCTGTCGGCGGGCAGACATTCTGGTGGCCGCCATCGGAAAGCCGAAGTTTTTTGACGACTCTTATGTGAAAGAGGGAGCGGTCGTCATTGACGTGGGTATTCACAGAGATGAAAATAATAAGCTTTGCGGAGATGTAGACTACGAAAAAGTTGCAGAGAAAGTGAGTGCTGTCACACCGGTTCCGGGCGGGGTGGGCCCCATGACCATCGCCATGCTTATGAACAACTGTGTGGAGGCGGCAGTAAGGATGAAAGATTAGATGAAAAACATATTATTTATTTCTTTGGGATGTGATAAGAATCTGGTGGACAGCGAAAAAATGCTGGGACTTCTCTCCGAGAACGGGTATACTCTCGTGGAGGAGGAGAAGGATGCGGATGCCATCGTTGTAAACACCTGTTGTTTTATCCATGATGCAAAGGAAGAGAGCATTGAGACGATTTTGGAGATGGCCGCCTGGAAGGATGCGGGCAGGCTGAGGGCACTGGTGGTGACCGGGTGTTTGGCGCAGAGATATCATGAGGAGATCGAGCAGGAGATTCCTGAGGTGGACGCAATCATCGGAACGACGGGATACACGGAGATTGTATCGGTGATTAACGGGCTTTTGGAGGTGGAAGGAGAGAAAGGGGACGCCGGGAAGAAGGCGCTGACCTGCTGTCCGTCCGTCGACAGGCTGCCCGCCTCCCTGAGTGACAAGAGGGTGGTGACGACAGGAGGTTACACGGCATTTTTAAAGATTGCGGAAGGATGCAACAAGTTTTGCAGTTATTGTGTGATTCCCTATGTCCGGGGCAGATATCGGAGTTTTCCGATGGAAGATCTGTTGGATGAGGCGAGGCATCTGGCAGATTCAGGGGTCAGGGAGCTGATTCTCGTCGCCCAGGAGACGACGATGTACGGCACGGATACCGACGGGAAGAAGATGCTGCCGGAGCTGTTAAGAAGACTGTGCCGCATAGAGGGGATTTCCTGGATAAGGCTTTTGTACTGCTATCCGGAAGAAATTACCGATGAGCTGATAGAAGTGATTCGAGAGGAAGAAAAGATTTGTCATTACCTGGATATGCCGATTCAGCACAGCGAGGATGCGGTGCTGCGCCGGATGGGAAGGAAGACAAGCCGGGCAGAGCTGATCGCTCTGGTGCAAAAGCTTAGAAAGGAGATTCCGGACATCGTGCTGCGCACGACGTTGATTACCGGATTTCCGGGGGAGACCGAGGAAGAATTTGAAAGTCTCACTGCCTTTGTGGAGCAGATGGAGTTTGACCGTCTGGGAGTCTTTCCCTACTCGCCGGAGGAGGGAACGAGGGCGGCAGAGATGGAAAACCAGATTCCTGAGGAGATCAAGGAGCAGCGGCGGGATGCAATTATGCAGATGCAGCAGGAAATCTCCGCCAACAAGCTGGATGAGAGAGTTGGAAGAGAGCTTACGGTGCTCATAGAAGGTTATCTTTACGAGGAAGATGTCTACATCGGAAGAACCTACATGGATGCGCCTAAGGTGGACGGCAGCGTGTTTGTCCGCTCCGAGGAAGAACTGCTTTCCGGAGACTTTGTGACGGTGAGGATCACCGGTGCCGGAGAATATGATTTGATGGGGGATGTAATTTATGAAGATGAATTTACCGAATAAGCTGACAATTCTCAGAATGATACTGGTGCCGTTTTTTGTATTTTTTATGCTGGTAAGCCCGGATGTCATACCCGGAGAATACTCAAAATGGATTGCGCTCGTTCTGTTTTGCGTGGCGAGTATCACAGACTTTCTGGATGGCTATATTGCAAGAAAAAATGACATTGTGACAAATTTCGGAAAGTTCATGGATCCGCTGGCAGATAAAATACTGACCTGCTCCGCCTTCATTTGTCTGATTGTTTCCAGGCCGGAGAGTATGCCGGCATGGATTGTCATTATCATCATTGCAAGGGAGTTTGTCATCAGTGGTTTCCGTCTGATTGCCAGTGACAACGGCGTGGTCATTGCGGCCAGCTACTGGGGAAAGTTTAAGACGAATTTTCAGATGTTTGCGATTATTTTGCTGATTGCGGATTTTGGGGGAAAGGTTGTGTTTATCATTGAGCAGGTACTTGTGTATATTGCGCTGATTCTCACGATAGTATCCCTTGTTGACTACCTGGCGAAAAATATAGACGTACTCAAAGAAGGGGGAGCGGACGACCGATGAGTTCTGGCCGACGAATCATAGAAATACCAGTAGAAAAAAAGATTGCGCGTGTGCTGCGTCACAGAGGACTGACGGTGACGACGGCGGAGTCCTGCACCGGAGGCCTGATAGCGGGCACACTTGTAAATGTAGATGGCATTTCTGAGGTATATCGAGAAGGATATGTCACCTATTCCAACGAAGCGAAGATGAGACTCCTCGGAGTGAAAGAGGAGACGCTGGAAGCTTATGGGGCCGTCTCCAGACAGACTGCCAAAGAGATGGCGGAAGGAGCGGCGAGAGCGGCCGGAACGGAGGTAGCCATCGCCGTGACCGGCATTGCCGGGCCGGGAGGCGGAAGCAAGGAAAAGCCGGTGGGCCTTGTGTTCATCGGATGTACGGTCTGCGGAAAGACCATCGTGAAACGGTGCTTTTACGGCGGAGACCGTCAGTCGATTCGCCATGCGGCGGCCAGGGAGGCGCTGGAGATTCTTTATTGTCAGATTCTTGTGCCGGAGGATGCCGGGGAAGGTCGGTAAGTATTCCGACCAAAACGGAAATCTGGATTTTCAGACGGTCTTATATCGGTAAGGCTATCACATAACAAAAGAAAAAACGCATGAGCTGCTCTGCCCGGTGGATGCCGGTCGCCCTCAAAAGCGGGAGGCGCCGGTTCTTCACACAGTCTTTTTCCACCGAACCTGGCAGAATATGTTTTTATGCGTTTTTTCTTGACTTTTTTGCGATAGTTGATATAGACTATATAACACAGACGAAAGATACAGAGGAGAGGAGGGGGCGGCATGTTGATAGAGATTGACTTCAACAGCCCGGAAGCGATTTACATACAACTTAGAAATCAGATTGTGATGGAGATTGCCCAGGACAGGCTAAAAGACGGAGATTCTCTGCCTTCTGTGAGGAATATGGCCCATATCCTCGGAGTCAATATGCATACGGTGAACAAGGCTTACGCTATACTCAGGGAAGAAGGCTATCTGAAGCTTGACAGAAGAAAGGGAGCCATCGTGTCCGTGGAGAAAAGCAGCAAGCAGGCAGAGCTTGAAAAAATCAACGGATGCATGCAGATGATTGTGGCCCAGGCGATATGCAAGGAAGTTACAAAAGAAGAGATGAAACAGATTGTGGGAGAGATGTATGATGCATTTCGCATGTTATAAAAGCCGGAGAATGCCTCAGGCAGGACACAGGGAGGTTTTATGAGGAAAGAGTATAACAACTACGCTTTTGCGGCCCTGGAAAAAGCAGAACAGGACGCAAAGCAGTGCAGGCAAAAATATGTGGGGACGGAGCATCTTGTGCTGGGGCTTTTGTCCGAAAACTATTCCATGGCCGGAAAGATTCTCACTGAAAACGGAATCACTTATGAAAGATTTTTTGAGGCGGTGCTGAATCAGTCTGCCGCTTTAGGAGACAATGAAAAGGCTCCCTTTACAGGGTACAGTCCGAAGGCGGAGGAGGTGCTGGAAAACAGCAGGCGGGAGGCAGACCGTTTCCGGTCTGAAAAAATCGGCACGGAGCATATTTTGCTCTCGATACTCCAGGAGACAGACTGCATCGCCATACGGCTGTTAAAAGGATTGAATATCAACCTGAAAAAGATATATGTGGATATTCTTGTGACATTGGGGGCAGATGCCGGACAGGCGCAAAAAGAATTTCAGTTTGTCACCGGACAAAGCCGGGGCAAAGAGCAGGCATCTATGACCGACTCCTTCTGCGACGATTTGACGGAGAAGGCCAGGGAAGGTCTGCTTGACCCCATTGTTGGCAGAGAGGAAGAACTAAAGAGAGTGATTCAGATATTGAGCCGGCGCACGAAAAACAGTCCGTGCCTCGTCGGCGAGCCGGGAGTGGGAAAGACGGCCATAGTAGAAGGACTGGCCCAGTGGATTATCCGGGATGAGGTGCCGGAAATGCTAAAAGGAAAGCGGGTGCTTACCCTGGATTTGCCAGGACTTGTGGCAGGTTCCAAATACCGGGGAGAGTTTGAGGAAAGAATCAAAGGCCTTTTGCAGGAAGTGATGGCACAAGGCGACATCCTCTTGTTCGTGGACGAGATTCACACCATGATTGGAGCCGGAGGAGCGGAGGGTGCCATCGATGCTTCCAATATTATGAAACCGTTTCTGGCAAGAGGAGAAATTCAGCTCGTGGGAGCGACCACGAGGGAAGAATACCGCAAATATATCGAAAAGGACGCAGCTTTCGAGAGGAGATTTCAGCCGGTAACGGTGGAGGAGCCGACGGTGGAGGAGACGGTGCGAATATTAAAAGGACTGAAGGAACGGTTTGAAAGCCATCATCATGTTCACTACACAGCCGCCGCCCTGCAAGCTGCCGCCGCTTTATCTAAGCGCTATATCAGTGATCGTTTTCTGCCGGACAAGGCGATTGATGTGATGGACGAGGCTGCCTCTAAAAAGAAGGTAGGACTTTTCACCATGCCGGAGGAGATGCGGCGCCTGACAGAGCAGGTGGATAAGTATGCCCGGAGAAAAGAAGAAGCTTTGGTGGAAGGAAACATCAGAAAGGCGAAGCTGAACAACACCAAACAGCAAAAAGCCTGGGAAGAGCTGAAAAAGCACAAAGAGAAATGGGAGGAAGACAAGCAGTTTTCCAGCATCACCGTCACGGAAAATGACGTGGCGGCGGTGGTTTCTTCCTGGACAAAGATTCCGGTGGCAAAAATTGGACAGACCGAATCTCAAAGGCTGCTGGCGCTGGAGTCTGAGTTAAAAAAGCGGGTCATCGGCCAGGAGGAGGCAGTGTCTATTCTGTCAAAAGCCATCAAGAGGGGAAGGGTCGGTATGAAAGATCCGAAGAGGCCAATCGGCTCCTTCTTATTTCTGGGTCCTACGGGCGTGGGAAAGACAGAACTATCCAAGGCGCTGGCGGAAGCGCTGTTTGGTGATGAGAACGCCATGATTCGAGTGGACATGTCAGAATATATGGAGAAGCACAGCGTTTCCAAACTGATTGGTTCGCCTCCGGGGTATGTGGGATACGAGGAAGGCGGACAGCTCAGTGAGCAGGTGAGAAGGCATCCTTACTCAGTGCTTCTTTTTGATGAGATAGAGAAGGCTCACGGCGATGTCTTTAACGTGTTGTTGCAGGTTCTGGATGATGGGCAGATTACCGATTCCAACGGACGCCGGGTCGATTTTAAAAATACGGTCATCATCATGACATCCAACGCAGGGGCGCAGCGGATTATGACGCCTAAGAATTTAGGTTTTACCACGAAGACCGACGCCGAAAAAGATCATGAGAAGATGAAGGGCCGAGTCATGGAAGAAGTGCGTAAGATTTTCAAGCCGGAGTTTCTCAATCGAATTGACGGGGTGGTCGTCTTTAGGACGTTGGAAAAGAAGCAGCAAAAAGAGATTGTGAAGCTGCTGATTAAGGAATTGACGGACAGGGTCAAGGAAACCCCTGGCTTTTCTCTTTCCGTGACGGAGGAAGTGGAAGAGTATATCCTTGAGAAAGGATACAACCCGCAGTATGGAGCGAGACCGCTGAGAAGGACGATTCAAAATGAGCTGGAAGATTTTCTTGCGGATGAATATCTTCTTGGCCATATCAAAAGCGGGGCGAAGATTGTCCTCGGGGTGACGGATGGGAAGATCGGCTTTTGTTTTGAAGAAGAGGCAAAATAGCATGGAACGGCGGCTTCAGGTCGCCATGAAGGAACAGTTACAATTTTTTTATTGTTTTCGTAGTTTTGTATGGAATATTTGCAGGGTTTCCTGTATAATGGGGATATCAATATGGGAGGCTTATGTGTCCAAAAACTATTAGAGAAAAGAGACAGATGGACGGCGGTTCGTCTGTCGGGAGTAGGAGGATATGATATTATGGCTAACGTGAAAGAATTGCTGAGAGCAGAAGCGAACGACAGTATCAGTTTTGGCGATTACAGTCTGGAGACGAAGACCAAGCTGGCGGACTTCAAGTTTCAGGATTCTGTATATAAGGTAAAGACATTCAGAGGGATTACCCGTCTGGAAAAAAATGGAGGAGTAGTGTATGAATCCGTTCCGGGTTCTGCGGTGCACGAGTTTAAGGAGACGGACAGACAGGTTACCTTCGTGGCAGAGGCATCGGACGATATACATATCACTCTGGAACTTGAGCCGGAAAAAGAGTACAAAGTGTTTGTGGATGATACCAACATCGGCAGGATGAAGTCAAATCTGGGAGGAAAGATTGATTTCAGCATTGAATTAAATCAGGGAGAATCCGCAAAGGTAAACGTTGTAAAATTATAAAAGAGAAAGGCTGCTGCATAGGTGCCCTTGGTATTTGCAGCAGCCTTTTTGTGTTGTTGACCCGACAGTGGGCTGTCTCTGCGCAAGGTGACGTTGGCCGACGCAGAAGCAAAAAGACTGTAGTTTAGGAGACAGAGAGGATTTTGTATGGCAAAAGGAAAAGCGAAAACCGTATTTTTTTGCAAAGAATGTGGATATGAATCCGCAAAGTGGCTGGGGCAATGTCCGGGATGCCGCCAGTGGAATACCCTTGTGGAAGAAAAGGTTTTGTCCGGTAGAAGAGGCGGAACCAAGAAGAGCGGCCTGCCGGGACAGCAGCTCACAGGCCTGTTTGAAGTGTCCATGGAGGAAGAGGAGCGGATGGATTCCGGCATCCCGGAGTTAAACAGAGTGCTGGGGGGAGGCGTCGTGCGGGGGTCTCTCGTGCTGGTGGGCGGGGACCCGGGCATCGGAAAGTCCACGTTGCTTTTGCAGATTTGCCGGAACATGGCCAATGCGGGAAAGAAGGTCATTTACGTTTCCGGGGAGGAATCGCTGAAACAGATCAAAATGAGGGCTGACAGGCTGGGAGAATTTCAGAAAAACATTTTTCTTCTCTGCGAGACAGATATAGATGCGGCGGCAGAGGTGATTCGGGCGCAGGCCCCGGACATGGTCGTCATAGATTCTGTGCAGACCATGTCCAGCGAAGAGGTGACCTCGGCGGCGGGGAGCGTCTCCCAGGTGAGGGAGGTGACCTCCCTCCTGATGGAGCTGGCCAAAACCCGGGGGATTGCCATCTTCGTGGTGGGACATGTGACGAAGGAAGGAGTCGTGGCAGGGCCAAAAACGCTGGAACATATGGTAGACACGGTGCTGTACTTTGAGGGAGAGCAAAGCGCGGTCTACCGGGTGTTAAGGGGAGTGAAAAACCGTTTCGGATCCACCAATGAAATCGGCGTATTTGAGATGAAACAGAAAGGACTTGTCGAAGTTTCCAATCCGTCTCAGGTGATGCTGGACGGCAGGCCTACGGATGCCTCCGGCTCCGTGGTCGTCTGTTCCATGGAGGGAACCAGACCCCTTCTCATCGAGATACAGGCGCTGGTCTCTCCCACCAGCTTCAACATGCCAAGGCGGACGTCCGTGGGCATCGACTATAACAGGGTAAACCTTCTTCTGGCTGTGCTGGAAAAAAAGGCGGGGATGCAGCTTGGCGGGTGCGATGCCTATGTGAATCTGGCAGGAGGAATGAAGCTGGGGGAACCTGCCATTGATTTGGGTATTGTTGCCGCCGTCATTTCCAGTTATCGGAACCTGCCGGTTCATCCGGGAACGATGATTTTCGGAGAGGTGGGGCTGACCGGGGAAATCCGGGGGGTAAGCTTTGTGGAACAGAGAATTTCTGAGGCGGTGAAGATGGGATTTACCCGCTGTATGCTTCCAAAGACCAACGAGGAGATGCTGGGGGAGGCGGTGCGAAGGCAAATTGAGGTGGTGGGCGTCTCCAGCGTGCGGGACGTGATGCAGCTTTTATGAATTGGCGAGGAGGTCTTGCGTGACGACTGTCCCTGTGATATACTGAAAATCAATTGCGCAGCCGCAGAGTATTGAGAGAAATACGGAGGAAAAAGAGATGTTTAGTTTTGATTATGTAAAAAACGCAGATGCTGAGATCGCCGCAGCGATGGAGGCGGAGCTAAAAAGACAAAGAGAGAATCTGGAGCTGATTGCTTCTGAAAATGTAGTGTCAGAGGCGGTGATGGCAGCGATGGGAAGTCATTTGACGAATAAATATGCGGAGGGGTATCCGGGAAAGAGATATTATGGCGGATGTCAGCATGTGGACGTGGTGGAGAACCTGGCCATCGAGAGGGCAAAGGAGCTTTTCGGATGTGAGTATGCCAACGTGCAGCCTCACTCGGGAGCGCAGGCGAACATGGCTGTATTTTTTGCGGTGATGAACGTGGGAGACACCTACATGGGCATGAACTTAGATCACGGCGGACATCTGACCCACGGAAGTCCTGTTAATATGTCCGGAAAAAATTATCACTGTGTCCCTTACGGAGTCAACGACGAAGGGTATATTGATTATGACAAAGTGCTGGAGACGGCAAGAGAGTGTCATCCAAAAATGATCATTGCGGGCGCAAGTGCCTATGCAAGGAAGATTGACTTTAAGAGAATGCGGGAGATTGCAGATGAGGTAGGAGCGGTTCTGATGGTGGACATGGCCCACATTGCAGGACTGGTGGCGGCAGGACTTCACGAAAGTCCGATTCCATACGCTCATGTGACGACGACCACCACACACAAGACGCTGCGAGGCCCGAGGGGTGGACTGATTTTGTCCAGCGAGGAAGTCAATGCCAAGTATAATTTTAACAAGGCTGTCTTCCCGGGCATCCAGGGAGGACCTCTGATGCATGTCATTGCGGCGAAGGCGGTCTGCTTCAAGGAAGCGTTGTCCCCTGCCTTTAAAGAGTACCAGATGCAGATTGCCAAAAATGCAAAAGCGCTGGCAGATGCTTTGACAGAGAGAGGATTTGACATCGTGTCAGGGGGAACGGACAATCACCTGATGCTTGTTGATTTGCGCCGCATGGGTCTGACCGGAAAAGATATGGAGAAGCTTCTTGATTCCGTTCACATTACCTGCAACAAAAATACTGTGCCAAACGATCCGAAATCTCCGTTTGTTACCAGCGGACTGCGCATCGGCACACCTGCCGTAACTTCCAGAGGATTAAAGGAAGAAGATATGGTACAGGTGGCAGAGGCCATCAAGCTGGCCATTATCGACGGCAAGCTGGAGGAGGCCGATCACATTGTAAAAGAGCTGACGGACAAATATCCACTTTACAAAGAAATATAAATAACAAAAACCGCCGTGGCGGCGGAGAGACAGATGTTTGTTTTTTGTCTCCCCGTCGGTTTCCGGCGGTTTTTTAAGATGTATGGCACGTCTTTCCCGCAACCGGGATAAGAAGGCTGAAAATTTTGTTTTTGCTAAAATCCCAGCGGTTCTCCCACCAAAATAACGTGAATGCGTCCCGGATGTTTGGACATTCTTGTGGTCACAAAAGAGGAGCAGATGGAAGAGTCGGACAGACACTCTTTACAAAATCCGGTTTTGCTGCAAGGGGTGTCCAGGTTCAGACGAATGCAGTTTGGCGGACAGGCCTGCTGGCGCACTCTCTCGTAGGCAGCTTCCACGGAAGGAGCCATCTTGTTCATACCTGCTACGATGATGACCTGTTTTGGGCCAAAGCAAAGGCAGCTTACCCGGTTTCCATTTCCGTCGATGTTGACGAGCTGGCCGTCGGTGGTGAAGGCGTTGGTACTCATGAGATAATAATCGGCGAGGACGCTCTTGGCGTGAAGCTCTCTGGCCGCTTCCGGCGACTTGGCTGTGGAGCGGTCGAGGTAGGTGTATTCTTCCGGATGAGTCTTTACATAGTCAAGCAGACCGATCTCCCCGATAGAGGTGGATCCGCCGCTGGCAACGACAGTGCCTTTTTCCATGAGAGACAGTGCCTTTTCCAGTGCTTCCTTTCCTGTCTCACAATAAGAAGCCTCAAAGTTTCTTTTCTTCATTTCTTTTATCACATGCTCTGCCTGCAAGCGGCGGGATGTCTGTAATGGTGTCATAAAATACCTCCTTTTGTTTCTTGCGCCTTCCGTCCGCATGGAGAGAGAAAGGCGATGATTGATAGAATCTCTATAAAAATTATACGCAACCGGAACGAATTTGGCAAGAGAGGAAAATTTTTGACGAGTATGGAAGGGGAAGTACTTGGGTGTGTTAGGATATTCCTCCTCTGTTCGGAAGACAGACAGTGTTTCGATATGGAAGGAGGTGAGGGGCGTTTTGACAGACATTTGCAAAAAAAAGAAAATGTGATATAGTTATCATTTGATATGCCGGGCGGGGCAGATGCTGTCCATCAGTCCGCACGTCAAAGAATGTGAAGAGAGTCTGAAAGGGAAGGAGATTGCAGGATGAAAAAATTAATACTTGCAGAGAAGCCTTCTGTGGCAAAAAACATAGCGGATGCCGTTGGCGCCGTCCGGAAAAACGGATATTTTGAAGGGAAAGATTACCTGATTACATGGGCCTTTGGGCATCTTTTGCAGCTGTATGACGCAAGAGATTACAATCCGGAAATGAAAACATGGCGCATGGAAAAATTTCCTTTTATTCCCGAGGAATTTCATTATAAAGTAAAAATGGACGCAAAAAACAGAGAAAAGGCAGATGCCGGGGCGGTGCGCCAGATAGGCATCATCAAAAACCTGATGGAACGTTCCGATGTGGGAGGCATGATCTCCGCCACGGACGATGACAGGGAAGGGCAGATTATTGCAGATGAGATATGGAATTATCTGCGTCCGCAAAAGCCTGTAGAACGGCTGCTGTTGAACGAGTGGACGGCCGATGAGGTGAAGCGGGGACTGGAAAACGTCAGATCCAACGAGGAGATGCGCTCTTTGCAGGATGCAGGCTTTGGAAGACAGATGGCTGACTGGCTCATTGGGATTAATCTCACTTCTGTGGCTACCTTGAAATGCCGGCATGGGAAAAACAGCCGTCTGCTCAACGTGGGTCGGGTGCTGATGCCGACCTTAAAAATCATTTATGACCGGGATAAGGAAATCGCAGATTTTAAGGTGACGAAATATTATAAATTAAAAGGATGTTTCCAGACGGATGATAAAGAAAAACTGGAAGGCATATACTATGTAAAGAAGAATGAGAAGTTTGATTCTCCGGAGGAATTAAAAGAGATACAAAAACAGGTGGAGGGGCATCCTGCGGTCATCACGGAAAAGAAAGTGTCCCAAAAAAAGGAATATGCCCCTTATCTGTTTAACTTGTCCAATTTGCAGGGATTTGTGACGGGGAAATATAAAGGATGGACATCGGACAGAGTGTTGAGGACGGCCCAGAGCCTGTATGAAAAGAAGTTGATTACCTATCCGAGAACGGCCAGTTCGGTGTTGGACGAAAGTTTGATTGGCAGGGCGAAAAAGGTGTTGGAAATACACAAAGAAGTCTGTCCCTACAAGGAGATGATAAAATTTCACACGGCCAGAAGGGTGTTTGACAGCAAAAAAGTAGAGAGCCATTCGGCCATCATTCCCACCTACGTGATGCCCGGAAATCTGAGTGACGCCGAGACGATTGTGTATGAGGCGATTCGGAACCGGTTCCTTGCCCAGTTTATGCCGGTGGCAGTGGCGGAAGATACCGTGCTTCATCTTAAAATGAAGGATATGGAACTGCCGGGAGAGTTTCTTTCCAAAGGAAAAATCCAGCTGGAAGCCGGATGGAAGAGGATAGAGGGGATTGACGCAAAGGAAGTGATTTTGCCTCCCGTAGAAAAGGGGCAGGAAGTCCTTCTCATTCAGGCGGAAGTCAACGAGGTGGAGAGAAAGCCGCCCAAGGCGCACACGGAAAAGACGCTTCTCCGGGTGATGGAAACCTGCGGAAGAAACTATGAAGAAAAAGATGAGCAGGAGATGATGATGGCCATCTTGAGCGGATTTAGCATCGGAACGCCGGCCACGAGGGCGGAGACCATAAAAAAATTAAAGGACGCCGGATACATCAGGGCAAAGGGAAAAAATCTATCCTGCACAGATCTTGGGAAAATGCTCGTGGAAACTTTTCCGGCCAGAGAGCTGTTTGATTTGGAATATACGGGCAGATTAGAAAAAACTCTTTCCGATATTGAGAAAAAAAGATACACGAGGGAAGAATTTTTGGATTTCGTGACCTCCTTCGTGGAATCTTCCGTAAAAAAAATCAAGGAAGATGTCAATTTCGGAGGGGCGGAAGCGGGAGTGCCTCTTCATGCGGAGCCGGCGGGAAAATGTCCGGAATGTGGAGCGGATGTGATAGAGACGCCGAAAGCTTTTGGATGTTCCCGGTGGAGAGAAGGATGTAAATTTACGATTTGGAAAAATGATTCCCTCATCACCTCACTGGGAAAAAAGGTGTCTTATGAGATGGTAAAAATTTTGCTGGAACATGGAAAAGTAGGATTCCGAGGATGTGTCAGCAAGAAGGGAAACAAGTTTTCTGCTTATTTCTTCTATGAAAAAGAGGAGAAAACAGGAAAATATAAATGGAGGCTGGAATTTATTGATTGATTCCCCCACTAACCTTTGTTAGAATAGTATTATTCGTACTGTGAAGTTATCTGTAAAGTTCAGGAAAGGAGAGACCGGAAACAACGGTCGGAAAAGAAAATGAGGCGTGTAGAAAATAAAGCATTATTTCAGCATTTAGATAAAACCATCGCAGCGGTGCTTTTTGAAGAAAACACTTATCCGTGGGAGGTGCTGCCGAAAATCCATGATTTTATTCTTGAAGTGGGGATGCTTCTCTCTCCGGAGGAATATGATCAGGTGAAGGAGCATGTGTGGGTATCAAAGAGTGCTTCCGTTGCCCCCACTGCATTTATCGGAGGGCCAGCCATCATTGGGCCGGAGGCGGAGATACGGCATTGTGCCTTTTTGCGGGGCAATGCCATTGTCGGAGAAAAAGCGGTGGTGGGAAATTCTACCGAGTTAAAAAACGTCATCCTGTTTGACCGGGTGCAGGTTCCACACTACAATTATGTGGGGGATTCCATCCTTGGGTACAAGGCGCACATGGGAGCCGGCTCCATCACCTCCAACGTAAAGTCTGACAAAAAACCGGTGGAGATTAAGGTGGGTGATTATAAGATTGAGACCAGAATGAAAAAAATCGGAGGCATCCTGGGAGATCATGTGGAAGTGGGCTGTGGTTCTGTACTGAATCCGGGTTCTATCATAGGCCGTCACACGAACATTTATCCATTGTCCAGCGTGAGAGGTTATGTAGATGCCAATTCCATCTATAAAAATCAAAATGAAATCGTGCGAAAGGACGAATATTAATTGCGGAGGCAAAAATGAGAAAAAGAAAAATGCTGATGACAACCGGTCTCTTTCTCCTCATGGTTTTGATGCTGACGGGATGCGAACCTTCCAAAAAGAAGGTGGTGACTTCTTCTTATTATAAAGAGTTAAAAAAGGAGAAGGAAAAACTGGAGCGGCAAAATCAGCAGCTAAAAAAAGAGATGACAAAGAAAGAAGAGCCGGGAGTGGACGAGGAGAGGGCCATTGATTACCTGGATAAGATAGCCAGGGACAGCCTGGTGAAGCTGGAAGTAGGATACGCCGATAATATGGAAGGCAGTGAGTTCGTGAAGGAGGAAGCCGCCTTTGACATGGCGACGGCCATTGCAAAGAGGGCGGACATCACGAAAAAGTATACGCCCGAAGAAGTGGAGAACCGATTCGGTCCCGGTTATGAATACATTTTATACGATGAAAATAATGCCATCTATGAGATATTTGTGTACGGCGGCAATTATGTGGTCTTCACAGATTTGCCAAACAATGTATATTACGCTTACAATGCGTCAGCGCTCGGAGAGGCGTTTCTTCATTATAAAAATGGATATCCTGACTCCACTCTGCTGCACCGTCTGTCGGACGCCGCTCTCATTGTCGATAAAAAAGGGGGTTGTTATGAAAATACTGCTGCGTCTGCGGCGGCCATTGCAATTAACAATATGGAAAAGACGAAAAGCAGCCGCAAGGAGGCAAGGCAGGAGTGGAAGGAAGAGAGCGGGAAAAAGAAAAACTATGAGCCAAAATCAGAATACTATCTGTTTTACCATCATGGAAACACCCTCTCCCTGACTTTGTACGACAAATATTTCCGTCTGGAAAACATGGATGGCAAGAAGACCTGGTATCGTGTGAATGAAGATGGCGTCAACGCCTTAAAAGAGATCTTTTCCCAGGAAAGGCAATGGATGGAACAGGAACAAAAAGGCGGGGAAACTGTGGAGGAAGAGACGCAGGAAAAGAAGCATTTTTCTGAAATCCAGGAAGAGGACGGGAGAAGATGACAGGTTACTTCTCTCTTTGTCTTTCGTGATTTTCCATAAAAGAAAATCATGGATGCAGGCGGCAGAAAATTGTTACGATTCTGTCAAAAAATAAAAAAAAAGTATGGACGAAACTTGTAATTTATGAGAAAATAAATCGTGTGTGAGGACTTTTCGTCTTGACTTAGGGATTACTTGCGTAAGTCTTTCACAAAATTAAATCAATTTATACCGAAAGGAGTAATAACATGATTATTTCACAAGAAGTCGAAAAAATGTGTCCAGTGGCTCAGGGCGTACATCACGGAGCTGCTCCTATTCCAGAAGAAGCAAAATGGGTGAAAGCCAAAGAAGTGAAAGACATTTCCGGTTTTACACACGGTATTGGATGGTGTGCTCCTCAGCAGGGTGCCTGTAAGCTGACCCTGAATGTGAAGGAAGGTATCATCCAGGAGGCTCTTGTCGAGACCATCGGATGTTCCGGTATGACTCACTCCGCAGCCATGGCTTCCGAGATTCTTCCGGGTCTCACTGTCATGGAAGCATTGAATACAGACCTTGTTTGTGATGCAATTAATACAGCAATGCGTGAATTATTCCTGCAGATTGTATACGGACGTTCCCAGTCTGCATTCTCTGAAGACGGACTTCAGGTTGGCGCCGGCCTTGAAGACCTTGGAAAAGGACTTCGTTCCCAGGTTGGTACGATGTACGGAACGCTTCAGAAGGGACCTCGTTACCTTGAGATGGCGGAAGGCTATGTGACAGGAATCGCTTTAGATGAAGATGATTTGATTATCGGATATCAGTTTGTAAGTCTTGGAAAGATGACAGATTTCATTAAGAAGGGGGACGACCCTAACACAGCATGGGAGAAAGCTTCCGGACAATACGGCCGTGTGGCTGATGCTGCCAAGATTATTGATCCTAGAACAGACGAAGTCATTGGTTAATCAGGAGGTAAAGAATAATGGCATTATTTGAATCATATGAAAGAAGAATTGATAAAATTAATTCCGTGTTAAGCAGCTACGGCATCGCATCTTTGGAAGAGGCAGAACAGATTACGAAAGATGCCGGCCTTGACGTGTACGGCATGGTAAAAGGCATTCAGCCGATCTGTTTTGAAAATGCCTGCTGGGCTTATACCGTGGGTGCTGCCATCGCCATCAAAAAAGGCGCAAGAAAGGCAGCTGAGGCAGCAGCAGCTATCGGAGAGGGTCTTCAGGCGTTCTGTATCCCAGGTTCCGTGGCAGAGAACAGAAAGGTTGGTCTGGGACATGGAAACCTTGGAAAGATGCTCCTGGAAGAAGACACAGAATGTTTCGCTTTCCTGGCAGGTCATGAGTCCTTTGCAGCGGCAGAGGGAGCCATCGGTATTGCAGAGAAAGCAAACAAGGTTCGTCAGAAACCTCTCCGTGTTATCTTAAACGGTCTTGGAAAAGACGCAGCACAGATTATTTCCCGTATCAACGGCTTTACTTTTGTAGAGACGGAGTACGATCCATACACCAACACTGTAAAAGAAATATTCCGCAAATCCTACTCCGAAGGACTTCGCGCAAAGGTTAACTGCTATGGCGCCAACGATGTCTGCGAAGGTGTTGCCATCATGTGGAAAGAGAACGTGGATGTATCCATCACCGGTAACTCCACCAATCCTACCCGTTTCCAGCACCCGGTAGCAGGTACATACAAAAAAGAAAGACTGGAAGCCGGAAAGAAATACTTCTCCGTGGCATCCGGCGGTGGTACAGGCCGTACCCTTCATCCGGACAACATGGCAGCAGGCCCTGCTTCCTACGGTATGACAGATACCATGGGACGTATGCATTCTGACGCTCAGTTTGCAGGTTCTTCCTCCGTGCCGGCTCATGTAGAGATGATGGGCTTAATCGGAATGGGTAACAACCCAATGGTAGGTGCTACCGTTGCCGTTGCCGTTTCCGTAGAAGAAGCAGCGAAGGCTGGGAAGTTCTGAGTATACATATCTTTTTATAAGTCAAGAAATGCTGAAAAGTGCCGTAACTTCAAGGGTTGCGGCGCTTTTTTTTATGTCTGGATGAAGAAAATAAAAAATGCGGTAAGATGTCATGGAACGCCTCAAAAATTGGAAGGAAGGAAACGGGTAGGCAACGAGTAGGTAACAAGACGTAGGTAACAAATTCTGAGTACAAAAAAATACCGCAAACCCAGCGGTTACGGTATTTTTTCGATGTCAGAACGCAGCCATTCCAGATCACGGACAGTATAGACACCCTCGGTAACGTCTGTGATCCTGTGACCGGCAAGACGTTTGATGACCAGATTATCTATCCCTGCTTTTTTGGCCATGGTAATGAAGGTCATGCGGGGATCATGTGGTCTGTGCTCTGGATTCAAGTTAAGTTCTTCTACGACCTTTTTGAAGCGGCCGGCATACTTGTCATAGGTGATGTTGATGCCACCCTTGGTAGCTTTCGGATCATTGAAGAGGAAGTTGCTGCCAAGCGAAAGCGCATAGTCATAATTCCGTTTGACCAGCGGCCTGATTCTGGAATGGATCGGGATAACCCGGTCTTTCCCAGCAGAGGTCTTCATGCCGGCCTGCATATACCATTCGTCCAGATGCACATCCTCCAGACGGAGCGTAGCAAGCTCCTGCGGACGCCACCCCATGTAACATTGTATGAGAATCCAATCTGCAAACCGGATCGAATCAGCGGCGGACCACAAGGAGTCCATTTCGCTCTCGCTGAAAATAATGTGGCCACGGGTGGCAGCTTCCTTTTCTTTGATAATGTCTTCCGAGATGTCGAAGGTTCGGGCATAGTTTTTGTCTACGATCTCAAACTCCAAGGCATAGTCCAGCATAAGGTTGAACATGGATTTGATACGGGCTTTTGTCCCAGGTGACGCAGGTATCTTCTCGCCGGCCTTTTTCCCACGGGAAGCGATGATATACCCGTCTTCCATTATCCCTTTGATGTGCCGGGCACGAAGATCCTTTACCCTCATTTTGCAAAGAGGGTGGCAGTATCGCCATGCGGCAACAATAGTTCTGGTTGAGCTTTCGCCGGAGAGGGTAGGGAAGTAAGACTCGGTCCATTTCTGATAAAGCTCCGCAAGCGTCAGATTATTATTTGCAATGTCGTAAGGGTTCGCCCCGTACTCGGCAAGAGCCTGCAGAGCTTCTTTCTTAGTCTTGAATGTGCCTATAGTGATGCGGTTTTGCTTCACGCTCTCTCCGTCAGCGTCCATGATCCAGCCGAGGGTAACACGGGCCAGGTAAGGTTTTCGGCGGTTCCCGGACAATTTGGTTACGCTCCCGTATCCGTTAGGGAGTTTCAATTTCAATCACCTCTTTTCATAATTCTATGGTTTCGATGACATTCCCAAGGTTAGAAAAGTTCGTCTTTATCGGTCCGAGAGCGATGAGAGACTGAAGGCCGATTTTCTTCTGTTCCGGACACTCCTGATTAAGAACTGCGGTAGGCAGCACGTAAAAATCCCAGAGGTCCAGATCCAGGATAGACTGATCTTTGCTTAAAGCGGTATAGACGCAGAAGACATAGAGATCAGAATGCCTGACCACTTCCGGTGAATATCCGGATTCCGGAGTCCATGCCCGCTTCGGGGCGATGTCAAAGTTGATTTTGGAATAATAGTCCCTGGTCCACGATTGGAGGTAAGCGGCAGATTTTACCTCAACACGCCGCCCGGAAGGACTGGTTATATCATAGGGCATCCAGTCTATTCGCATTTGCGTGTTCGGGGGGGGGGGTAATCCGGGTAAGGGATTTTTCAACAAGGAACTCTGCCATTACCCCACGGGATGTATTATTGAGAAGATCAGAGTAGGCCCAGCTCCAGAAGTCGGAGAGGCGTATTCCGGTCTTGTCTCCGCGCAGAGTAAATTCCTCGTTTCCTGTGTATTGTTCCATATAGCCTCCTAGCTGCCGGCATAAGAAGAAAGGATGTCTTTGATCCCGGACAAATTGCCGGTAAT
This sequence comes from Eubacteriales bacterium, assembly GCA_030533385.1. Classification (GTDB taxonomy): domain Bacteria; phylum Bacillota; class Clostridia; order Lachnospirales; family Lachnospiraceae; genus Anaerobutyricum. The sequence goes on from JAUNJG010000012.1 coordinate 36,925, forward strand.
GGCAAAACGCACCAGACTTCGGCAGTCGAAATCTGAGAAAGTTCCGTAGGAATGAACGCAAGAAAGAAGTTCATCATCTGACAGACGCAGTACCCTCTGAAGCCTGCGGATCTTTTCTGCAGCCTGATATGGCAGGTTACCGGAATGAAAACCGGAGAGAAGCGAGGATATGTACTGCAGCAATGCGGCAGAGGGCATCCCTTCCTTTTCGGACTTTCTCGCAAGATGAAAGTATTGGGTTGATAGGTTCAATTCATCGTCTCCTTCCTGGCGGCCTGCGGTATTTTCTGGCCCACTCTAAACTGATAACTTCCCTTCTGCATCCAGATATTTGTCAGATTCGTGCGATCTCCGGTGAGCCTCCTCGATAATGCCAACAATGCGCCACTGTTCACGTTCGGGAAGATCCCGGTAGAGGTTCAGGAAATAGTCTTCCTCGTCAGTAGTGGTTTTCCTGGGTGGAACATCCTTGCCGGTAAGCAGATAATCAAGTGTCACGCCGAGAAAGCTGGCAATGGTAGGCATATATTCCGCCGGGGGATTGCGCCTTCTGGACTTCCACGTAGACATGGTGGACTGTTGGATGTTGAGAAGGTTGCACAGATCCACCGCCATCTTATTTTTCTCTTTGAGAAGTCTTGTGATCCTGTCGATTATAGTCTCCATAAGCACCTCCGCATAAAAATAATTCGTCAGATACGAATAAAATACTTTACAAATACGCAGATACGAAGTATAATATATATATAAAACAAAACAAATTCAAACGTGCGAGGTTGTGAGTTTCGATGTTTTATAGCATCTGCGTATTTGTTTGTGAATCCGTATTCATTATAACACGCAGTTGCGAAAAAATAAAGCGTGAATACGAGAAGGGAGTGAAAAGCAAGTGTGTGTTACAAATGAGACGTTCGCCAGTTTGCAGGAATGGGGAATCGAGGTGAGAAAAGCCTGTCTCGACAGAGGTGAAAACCTGCATACCGTATCGGAGGCAATCGGTCATAGCTATTCTGCGATTACATCATTGATAAGCGGCAGGGTAGTAAAGACGAACTACCTGGAGATCGCAAAGAAAATCAATGACCATCTCGGTGTTACGATTCTTCCGAAGAAACCGCAGCTTCCGTCAAACGAATGGTGCGCTGCTGTTCGTACAAAGCTGTTCATGCAGAAAATGAGCATCGGTCAGTTGTCGGAGGAAACCGGGTTTAGCCGTGACAGATTATCTTTGGTGCTTAACGGACACACAATGGACGATCCGGTGATTGAAAGAATCAACGGGGTTCTCAATATTGAAGTCCCGGTGATCCCTTCAAGCTCTGAGTAAATTATAACGGAAAGACAGGTAGAACAGAATGGGGAATGGCCCTATGAAAGAGAACACGAATATTTATTTTCAGGCAAGAAAAGAGGCGTCAAAAGGGGATGCGAGGCTTTTTAACCGTGACTTTGCAGCTGAACAACTCGGAGTTGCGTCTTATACGTTGGGAGAATACGAGAGAGGCGTAACAAAGGTGGTTCCGATAGACAAGGTGGTATTGATGGCCGACCTTTACAATAAGCCGGAGCTGGTAACAAACTACTGCCGGCATGAATGCCCGGTACACGGTTTTCTTCCGCTTGCTACTGAAGATAAGGGAATCCAGGGAATCACACTGAGACTGCTCAATGGACTGGACGATGACGATCTGGATGAAATGAAGTCAAAGCTGATCGACATAGCGGAGGACGGAGAGGTGTCCGATGAAGAAGTGGCAGAGCTGAGAAAGATCGTAGATCAGCTTACCAAGATAGCAGAAGTGATCAGCGAGCTTAAAATTGCCGCCGAGAAGAGACTGAAAGGAAGATAGGGGGTAGGCTTTATGAGGAAGAGAATGATATGGGTACTCGACAATGTAATTCCTGTTTTGGCGGGAATTGCAGCGACAACGGCGGCTGTGGATTACGCCAATGAATGGCGGGGTTATATGGCATATGGTAGCGAGTGGCTGGTATTCCCGGTCACAATTTTTATTTTGAGGAGGGCATTCAAAATTGCCAGGACAATGAAAGGGGGGAACTGAGAAGCGTGTGTGCAGAGTGCAGGATGACGATATGCAGCAGCAGATGTCCAAACGCACCGGAGCCTAAAGCGGTTTATACGTGCAGCAGGTGCGGATACGGAATCTTTGAAGGGGACAGCTTCTATGATGGACCGGAAGGGTATGTGTGCGAGTGCTGCATAGAAGAAATGTCTTCAAAAGAATTCATGGAAATGATAGGGGAGCAGATGAAAACGGCAGAAAGAGAGGCGATAGCATGACAGATCAGATGACACAGGGAAATGCACCGGCAGTACAGGGTCAGGGTAAAGAAGTTCCGGTTGTGAATCAGGTAAAAGCAATGCTTTCTGCAGAAAATGTGCAGAAAAGGTTTACAGAGGTTCTGGGAAAGAAAGCACCTCAGTTCATGGCGTCCATTACAAATACGGTCTCCGCAAGTAAGCAGCTGAAGCGGTGTCCGGCCAACTCCATTCTCAGCGCAGCTTTTGTGGCCGCAACCTACGATCTTCCAATAGACAGCAATTTGGGGTTTGCGGCAATCGTGCCTTATAACGAGAGCGTGTACGACAAGCAAAATGAGGAATGGGTAAAGGTTCCGAAGGCTCAATTCCAAATGATGTACAAAGGTTTCATACAGCTGGCGATCAGATCCGGATACTACGAGAAAATGAATTATGCGGTAGTGTATGAGGATGAGATGGAATCGTACAATCCAATCACGGGTGAGGTGAAATTTGTTGACGATTTCAGCCAGTGTACGCAGAGGGATGCAGGGGATGAAAAACATGTTGCCGGATATTACGCATGGTTCCGGTTGAAAACCGGATACAGCCAGGAACTGTATATGTCAAAGAAGGCAGTAGATAATCACGCAAGAAAGTATTCACAGGCGTACAGATATGACCTCAATAACAGAAAGAAATCCAGCAAGTGGACTACGGACTTTGAGGCTATGGCACTGAAAACGGTGATCAAACTGTTGCTCAGCAAGTGGGGAATCCTGTCAGTGGATATGCAGAGGGCAATCCAGGATGACCAGAAAACCTATGACGAAGACGGAGAGGGAACCTACGGCGATAATAAGCCGGACGTCATAGAGGCGCAGGACCCGTTTGAGACAGATGGGCCAGAGGAAGATGATTCCGTAGTGGAGGATGTTGATATAGAGAGTATGTAGGAGGAAATGACATATGGTTTTAACGGCTGAAAATTACTACAGCAGAGAAGCGAATGAGGAGTTCATGAGTGTGTCTCAGTTCAAGGATTTTTCCGGAACATATGGGAAGATGGCCTGCGAGTTTGCGGCATATGAAAAGCTGAAGGAAAGATGGGAGGAACCGAAATCAAAGGCCATGATGGTCGGAAGCTATGTGGATTCCTACTTCGAGGGGACGCTGGACAGATTCAAACAGGACAATCCGGATCTTTTCAAAAGAGACGGGGGCCTTAAAGCGGAATATGAGAAGGCAGATGAAATCATAGCGAGGATCGAGAGAGATGCATATTTCATGAAATACATGAGCGGCGAGAAGCAGACCATTATGACCGGCGAAATGTTTGGGGCCAAATGGAAAATAAAGATGGACAGCTACATTCCGGACGTTGCCATTGTGGATCTGAAAATCATGTCATCGATCACGAAGTTGGAGTGGGTGCGAGACATTGGATATTTAGATTTTGTTCGGTACTGGGGCTATGATATTCAAGGCGCAGTCTATCAGGAAATCGTTCGGCTGAATACCGGAAAGAAGCTGCCATTCTTCATAGCGGCTGCCACAAAAGAAGCGGAGCCAGACATCCGGATCATCCACGTCACGGATAATTATCTGGTAGAAGCGCTGAACATCGTCCAGATGAATATGCCGAGAGTCCTCAGAGTGAAAAGCGGAGAAGTGGAGCCAGACAGATGTGAGCTGTGTGATTGCTGCAGAAAGAACAGGGTGCTGAAACGCCCGATCTCAATCACAGATCTGACGGCCGCTATTTGAGGAGATGGCGTATGGCAGAGAAGAAATACTATTGGCTGAAGCTGGGACCTGATTTCTTTCAGGACAAGGCAATAAAGAAACTGCGGAAGATAGCCGGAGGCGATACATACACGATCATTTATCAGAAGATGCTGCTGCTGGCGATCCAGCAGGGAAACAGGCTTTACTTTGAAGGCGTGGAGGACACTTTCGCTGCAGAGCTGGCTCTGGAACTGGACGAGGACGAAGAAAATGTGGCAGTTACCTGTTCGTTTCTGGAGAAAAAAGGTCTCATGAAAGTCATGAGCGAGGAGGAATTTTTGCTGACGCAGTGCGAAGAGTTGGTTGGCTCCGAGACGGATGCGGCCAGACGGAAGCGAAAGCAGAGAAATCTTGAAAGACTATCCGGGATGAAGCAGGAAGCTCTTCCGGAAAAGAAGGCAGGTAAGGAGACACAGATCCAGATATTTCTCCGACTGGTTGATGACTATGCGATCTCTGATCCGGTGAGAGAAAAGATGCAGGTGTGGTTCAAATACAAGACAGAGCGGAAAGAAAACTACAAGGAGCAGGGCATGAAGTCTCTGCTGAAAAGAGTAGAGACAAACGCCGCAAAGCATGGAGATCAGGCTGTATGCGACCTGATAGACGAATGTATGAGCAGCAACTACGCAGGGATCATCTGGGACAAGCTGGCAAGGCAGTTACCACGAGGAGGAATCCAGAACCGAGTAAGTGAGGTAGATAACTGGTAATGGAACGGGAAGAATTTAAAATTCTGGCAAAGAGCATGAAAGCCGTGTATGCGCAGCCTACATTCCTTCCGGATCAAGACGCTTTCAATGTATGGTATGCGCTCCTGAAAGATCTTCCGTATGAGCTGGCGAGTATGGCAATACAAAAGCATATGATGACCGAGAAGTTCCCTCCGACCATTGCAGACATCCGGTCCAAGGCATTTGAGATGATGGAGAAACCTGTAGAGGAAATGAGCGAGCTGGAGGCGTGGGCGATTGTCAGGAAAGCGATTGGAAGATCAGGATACTATTCGGAGGAAGAGTTTGAGAAACTTCCGGAAGCCTGCCGCATTGCGGTTGGTAGTCCAGCCAACCTAAGAGAGTGGGCGCTGATGGATTCGGATGAGGTGGCAACGGTTGAGCAATCGCATTTTATCCGGAATTACAGAGCCGCCGTCAAGAGAATGGCAGAGGATAAGAAGCTGCCGCCGGCATTCCGGGAGCGGATAGCAGAATCCAGGCAAAAGTACACGGCTTTGAACAGCCGGGATCGTCAGGAGATCGAAAAGAAATCGGAGGAAGAGGAACCAAAGAAGGAAGAACGGCACTCTGAAATGTCGGAAGAGATACGGAGAAAGCTGGACGAATTGTTAAGGGGAATAAGAACATAGGAGGCAATATGGTACAGGGTGACAAGGTTACATTGGAAAAGGTGGCAGAACTCAGTTTATATGAATGGGAAGACAGAGCAAAGGTAGCAACGGCGCTTCTGAAAAATGGATATACCATCGGTCCGGGAAAGAGAAAAAAGACACCGACCGGGAAGCAGCTGGATTATTACCTGGAAGTGTACAAGAAAGAGGAGACGGATGAATGAGTATATCTGAGGCGGCAGATGCGGAAGGAGAGGTTATGAAGAGTATAAGATTCTCAATACCGGGCCAGCCCATGGGTAAACAGAGGCCCAGGGTGATCCATAACGGATCTTTCACACGGGCTTACACACCGAAAGAAACGGTGGCGTATGAGAACCTGGTGAAAGTGAAGTTCCAGGAAGCGGCGAAAGGGAGGAGGTTCGCTGATGAAGATATGCTGGACGTGAGAATCATTGTTTACTACGGCATACCGAAATCCACGAGCAAAAGGAAAAGAAAACTCATGCTGGAGCATAAGATCAGGCCGGGTAAAAAGCCAGACTGGGATAATGTGGGAAAGGTCATCTGCGATAGTCTGAACACGGTAGCATACCACGATGACAGCAGCATTGTGGACGCCCAGGTGAGGAAATTTTATTCCGAAAGGCCGAGAGTTGACGTGACGATCCGGAGAATCGATCCGGGAGAAATTTAGGAGGTGGCTTGTGAATAAGCAGAGAAGAAAAAGACTCGGAGAGGCGTTTGATAAGCTGAGCGAAATACAGGAGATCTTGGAGGAAGTGAAGAACGATGAGCAGGAAGCTTACGATAACCTTCCGGAGAGTTTTCAGTATGGAGAGCGTGGAGAGGAAATGCAGAACTATATTGAGATGATCGAGGAAGTGGATGGATATATCGAGGACGCAAAATCGGTCATTGAGCAGATTTAAAGGAGGATATGGTATATGGCAGAAGAAATGGTACGGGCAGAAACAGTGGAGGCGCCGCCGGCAAAGATGGAATTTCGGCTGATAAATCCTACAGAGGCGGGTTTCCTCAAACATATTGAGTGGAACAAAGAGGAGCTGGAGGCTGCGGTCAGGGCGAAGGTGGACAGCTACAAAGGAATCGTATACACGGAAGACACCTTGAAAAGTGCAAAAGCAGATAGGGCAGAACTGAATAATCTGCTGAAAGCGATTGAGGACCGAAGGAAAAAAGTGAAGGAGATCATCAATCAGCCGTATGCGGACTTTGAAAAAGAACTGAAAAGCGTCACCGCACTTATTAAGAGCCAGACGGAGGAAATCGGGAAGCAGATCGACAGTTTTGAGGATCGTCAGAGAGAAGAAAAGAAGCAGAAAATCCAGGAAGCGTATGATTTGGCCATCGGCGATCTGAAGGAAGTTCTTCCGTTCACGAAGGTTTTCGATCCAAGGTATCTGAATAAAACATATAAGCTGAATACGGCGATTTCCGAAGTGAACGCCAGAATAGAGAAAGTGAAAAGGGACCTTGAAACTATTGAAAGCGTCTGCGGGAAATATGCCCTCAACGCAAAAGACGTGTATGTAAGGACACTGGATCTGTCGAAAGCCCTGGCGGAAGAAAAGCGTCTGAAAGAGCTGGAAGAAAAGCTGGAGGCTGAACGCATCCGGAAAGAAAAGGAAGCAGAGGAGCGTAGAAAGGACGAGGAGCAGCGAAGGATTGAAGCCGAGCGCCTGAGAAAAGAAGAGGAGGAGCGCAGAGCGGAAGCAGCAAGGGCGGCAGAGCAGGCAAAGGCGCAGCAGAAAGAGGAAATCCCGTGGCAGGACGAAGCTGCAGTGCAGGAGATAGCTGAAGCGGTTACAAGCGGGATGAGTATTCCGGAAACGGAACAGGTTCAGCCGGCACAGGAAGAACAGGCGGTTGATCCGTTCGAGCAGAAAAAGCAGGAACCCGCACCAGAGAAAAAAGTCAGAGCGAAATTCTTTGCTATAGGCACCAGAGAGCAGTTAAAAGCGCTGACTCAGTACATGAAAGACAACGGAATCAAGTATGGAAAGGTGGAGTAACGACATGAGCGATTTTGTGAAGAAGCTGAATTTTGAGAGCGATACGTTCAGTGACATGAAAAGGGATATGAATTTTGTTCTGCAGAGGCTCCTGGGAAATATGCAGGAAAAAGGGGCAACAGAGGGAAGCATGACTCTGAAAGTGGAGATCAGCCTTGCGGAAGAGTATATTCCGAATTACGATCCGGAGATCGAGGGAGAGAGCAGAAAGATCAGCAAGCCGAAGTTCAAGCACAAGGTGACATCATCTGTTCAGATCAAAGATGAGAAATCCGGAAACCTGGACACGGAGATGGAGCTGACCTTCGATGAGGATACCGGAGAGTATATCATGCAGCCGGTAGCAAATACGGAGCAGAGAACTATTTTTGATAAGGATTTTCAGGACAGCATGAACGCCCCGGAGGAAGAGGGTAAGTCGTCCGGCATTCCGCAGCTTCCCGGACCGGCAGAGGACGATGTTGTGGATGCGGAATACAATGAGGTTGAGGAAGAAACTGAGGGAGAAGAGCTGGAAGACATCACAGACGAGATCATGAAGGATATGGAATCTGGCGATTCGGAGGACGATGCTGACGATTATGATTACGATGATCCGGAAGAGTAGGGAGGAAAAAAGCGCATGAAGCTCAGCAAGAAAGACAGAATGACCAGCTATGTGTTAAGAGCGAATAAACTTATGAGTTCCGGAAATCCGGGAGAGGCGAAGAAAATGCTTTCCAACTGAATGAAATATTACAGCGGGAAGGTGATTAAGGCAATCAGTCCATATGCGTCAGCCGATGCAGGGCTTTTGTCATTCACTCTTCGCACCTTGGCACACGAAGTAGAGGAGGGCCAGCCTGGATCAAAAGAACTGAGAGAAGAGCTGGAGCGGATTACGAGCGGAGTATTAAGCAAAGCCACAGAGAAGGTACAGAAACCTACAGCGAGGTAAGGAATGAGCGGATATAAATTAGTCCATCGGAGAATCCAGCAGGAGGAGAAGAGGCTGCAGTCCGTTTATGACGGTATGCCGATAAAGGGAAAGGGCACACGGGAAGATACCCAGAAGAGAGTTCTTCGGGAAATGCAGGAGATGACATTCCTTCTGGCCAGAGAGTGCAATATCCTGGTGAACTATCCGAAACTCAGCATACAAGGAAACAAGGTGGTTTTAGGGCCGCCAACGATATTGCTTCCGGATTGCAGATATGTAACGTTTGAACAGTTAAAGGAGCTGGAAATCAGCGAGATAAAGCGAAGGGAGGTGAAGAAGGGATGAAAGGTGAAGGAGGCGGGAATTTCGGACAGTGCAGGGCTTGTGGCGCAAGAATCATGTGGATCAAGACCAAGAACGGGAAGAATATGCCGGTTGATCCTCAGTTCGTGGACTTTAAGACGAAGGCCGGAGGAAAGGAGAGGATCGTCACCCCTGCCGGTGATGTCGTAGCTGGTGAGCGGTGTAAGGCCGGCGAAGCGGACGGGTACGGGTACATATCCCATTTCGCAACCTGTCCAAGCTACAGAAGATAAGAAAAAGGCCGCCCCTTGACGAAGCAGCCCAACCGACACTGAGGATTATACCTCAGAAACGCTGATCAAGTCAAGGAGGTGGCACCAATGGCGGAAAGAGAATTGGCCCAGGCATCACAGCAGGAGCCGGAGGCTCCGGAGAGCAAAGCGGAGAAGCGGTACGTGATTATATCGGAGGAAGACCTGGATAATCTGATCCGGAACGCAGGAAGAGAGGGGGCAAAGAAAGGTGTAGAGGCATATGAAAAGAGAAAGGAGAAGGAGCGGGAGGAGCAGGCGGATAAGCTGCGGAACAGCGCAAAGGACATTATCATCAATTACCGCAGACTAAAGGGCCTGAAGAAAACATCCGTGTGTGATGTGGATTCGGTAACAGATCCCACGCTGAAAGAGATCCTGGAAGGGCTGGCAGGAAGAGTCCGGGAAGATGAGTTCACGTTGAACAGCACCACGAGGAATAAGATCAAGACCGGAATGCTGATGAATCATGTGGACGTAAAGCTGGAGGAATATAAGAAAGAGTGCCGGCGGAGCCGGATCGTAGATGTCCAGAGGCGGTACAGGGTGATCGAAATGCTGTACCTCCAGGAAGACAGAATGAGCGTGGAGGAAGTGGCGGAAACCGAGGAGTGCGACAAGAGCACTATCTACCGGACATTGGAAAAGGCATATGACGATCTTACCGTGTTGATGTTCGGGATTGACGGAGTGATCACGATGGGGATAAAGCGGCAGGCAAGGAAAAATAAGGGAAAACCGGTGCGAAGTACGAGTGGAGAAAAACTCTCAAATGCGAAAAAACCGCACTAGACATGAGAATGGGAATCTGATAAGATGGTAATCAGCCAATAGACCATATGTCACCCCTTAAAAATACGATTCTTGCCATTGTTCCAGGGGAAGCCGGGAGGAGACGGTTCTTCCCGGCAAGGCTCTGGAATTATGAAAAATCGGTTAATTATCCCGGTAAATGTGTACTCTGAGGGGTTCGCATAGTATAATTATTATATACAGTTTAATCGCATATGCGAGGAGGAATGACATATGGCTATATGGACAAGCCGGTACAGCAACAAGGAGCTGGCCGAGCACAAGGAAAAGTATTATTGCGTAGGAATCAGCATTGGGACGCCGAAGTTCCCTCTGGGTTATGTTCTGGAGCAGCAGTGCTACTCACTGGCCCCGAAGGGATACATGCTGAAAATGGAGAAAGACGAGTACCAGGAGGCGTATTTCCGGAAGCTGGAAGGCATTGGAGCTGACAAGATAATCGGAATGGTAATGAGGTTCGAGGAGGCCGCAGCGCAGGAGGACAAGGAATTGGTTCTGCTCTGTTACGAGGACATCAGAAATCCGGAAGACTGGTGCCACAGAACGATGTTTGCGCAGTGGTACTGTGAGCAGACCGGAGAGGTTATCCAGGAGCTGCAGGACCCGACCCCGCCCAAAGGGAAAAGGGCAAAGCCACAGAAAAACGACAACAAGGAGCCGGCGGCTCGAATGGAAGCCAAACGGGAGGACGATGGCTACCAGCAGATGAGCTTGTTTGGAATGGCCGGCATGACAATATAATATCCGGAATTGGTGAAAGCATCACGCTTCCCTTCCAGGGGAGAGTTCCTGTTCATTGCAGGGTTCCGGACCAAAAGAAACGGCATCGCATGAAAGTGTGGTGCCTTTATTTTGTGCAAATTGCCAGCGAGGTATCAAAAATATCCGGGGTTATACCAAGGGAGACCCGCTGGCTTTTGTGTATATTCAACAAAAATAGAAAGGAGTGGTGCGGAAATGGCATTTTTCAGAGATCCGGGAGAGATGTTCCTGGGCTGTCTTGGTACTGTGGAGCAGAGGTTTCTGGTTACTCTGATTGAGACAGCGGCAAAATCCGGGTACACACGGTTCGTTGAGCCATATGCAGGAACATTTGCGATGGCGAATCTGGCGGTTCGATCCGGATTCAGGCCAGAGCAGATAGAAACCAGCGATGTGTCCATGATGACATCGGTGCTGGGGTATGCCATCACAGATCAGTCTTTAGAGCCTCTGGAAATCCATGCACAGGGCTTCACGGATGAGGAGCTTCTGGACCCGGCAACGGCTCTGTACGCACAGATGTACCTCAGAACATCGAAGACGGCAGGAAATCAGTATTATCACAATATGCTGATGGATCTGAAGCACAGGCGGCAGGAGCATATTGACAACATCCGGAAGCAGATTGAGAAGACCAGGGAGCTTCTGAATGGTATGAGTTACCGCCCCCTGGATATGTGGAAGCATCTGGAAGAGGTGCTGGACGATCCTCACGCATTGGTTGTGGCGAATCCGCCTACATACTTTTCAGGGTACGAGAAGTTCTACGACACCCAGGGGAAGATGACGTGGAAAGAACCGGAGTATCAGCTGTTCGATCCGGCGACAGGGCATCAGCAGCTATACGATATGTGCATGGGAGCAAAAGCACTGGTGATCTGTTATCAGGAAAAGAAGGTAGGGGAAACCGTAGGGTACACGATCTTCGCAAGATCAGGCACGAGAGCAGACCTGAACAGCTATATCACAACGAACAGAGAAGAGGAAGCCGTTTCCCTGGCGCATGGGAAGAAAATTAAGAGACCGTCAGAAAGCAAGCTGGAGCCTCTGGAATGTAGTATGCTGCCAAGGGATTATGAAATCACCGAAGAAAGCAAGGTGAGTGTGATCCAGATAAAAGCTGCGCAGGCGCAATACTACCGTGTGTTATGGACTCATAACTTTGTCGGCTCATCAGCGACCTGGAACCGGGCATTGCTGATTGACGGATATGTGGCGGGCGTCTTTGGAATATCGAAGATGGCCGCTGATTCTCTGTTTGTCTGGTACGTGATGAAGGTGCCTCATGAGAAGTACCGTCTCGGCCGGCTCTGCTATATGATAGC
>JAUNJG010000160.1 GCA_030533385.1 Eubacteriales bacterium
TGGAATTGCATTCTGCCCCGACTTCCTCTTTATTTTATAAGCACTCTGACTTAAACCATATATTTTTTCCAGATAAACCATTAAGCCACATACTTTTTATGAGAATTTTTAACATTGCTCTGATTCACCATCGCATATTGCATGGTAGTATCTATGTTGCAATGGCCTAATATTTTTTGTACCTGTTCAATAGGCATCCCTTTATCTATCGCCCTTGTGGCCATTGTTCTGCGGAACTTATGCGGATGAATTTTTTCTATTCCAAGAGAACGTCCCAGCTCCCTGATTCGAATTTCCACACCACTGATTTTCAGCCTGTCATACGGTGCATTCAAGGAGACGAACAAAGCAGGATTTGTATCTTTTCTATTATCCAGGTATTTTTTCAAATGTATTTTTGATTTTGCATCAAAATACACCCTTCTTTCTTTATCCCCCTTGCCGTAAACAATGCATTCCCTCTGTTCCAGATCCACATCCGAAATGTTGAGATTCACCAGCTCACCCACACGCATTCCTGTCGAATAAAGAAGGTCAATCATGGCCAGGTCACGTATCTCCTCGCAGCTGTCACGCATTTTTTCTATCACCTCATCCGAAATAATCTCTTTGACCGGAATTTTTGTTTTTATTTTATGTATCCTTTTCATGGGACTTTTTAAAATGTAATCCTCCTCTTCCAACCATGAGAAAAAACTCGAAATATTTCTGCGAATATTGTCTACCGTCACTTTACTGCAATTATTTATTTTCTGATACTCCGACAAATATTCCCTCATATCATCCGTCGTAATTTTTCTAACCGGAATATCGGTATAGGATAACAAATGCTCTATTGTTGCCTGATAATATTTGATTGTTCTGTTCGAACACCCTTCCACTCTTTTCGCATCCAAAAACATTTTCATATATTCATTATTGGGGATTTCTGTTTTTTCAATGTTATTTTCTGCGAATTCTCTCACCAAAACTTCCTGCAATTGTTTTAACTGGGTAATATTAAGGTAGTCCGCCATCTTGTTGATGATATTTACAATTTTCTTTTCCATGTTGGTATGTCTCCTTTCATACCAACATCCTGCGCCAATAAATCATTGTATTAAATTAAAGAACTTTACCCTCCAAATAACATTCCAGTAAATAGGATGGATTCTCGTAGTACATGCTGCTGTTATAATCGTCGATTTTATCACTGAGAAATGAATTATAAACCTTCAGCAGAGCGTCAATCACATCTACTTTTTCACACTCTGCCACAGACTTAATCAATCTTTTATAAACCTTACCAATATCCCAATGGGTAGGAATGGAATATTTACATTCCGCCACATTATCAAAATTCCCCTGCTTGATTTCCGCTTCCCGAATAAAATCATCACTGACCCGGTCTATATTATCGCTGTGATAAATATCAGCCAAATCATAAATTTTCTCAAGCCTCTTTCTGCCTAATCCATTTACAATATCTGCTCTTGTATTTTTCGTCTTTCTTGCAATATAATCAATCAAACTACAGGTAAAAAACAAGTCATTGTCCTTGGCTGACTCCCGTCCTCTTATCTCCATCACAACACCTCCTCACAGCCTCTATATTCAAGACATTTTAATGCTTCCTTTGTGCAAAAATTAATTTGATGTGTCGGGTATTTAAATTTTGCCAGAATCCAAAACTGTTCCCTTGTGATACCGCCGTCCATGTAATCAGAAACGTAATTATAAATCTGATCATTTGCCATGGCTCCGATTACAATATCATAGGAATGTTTCTTTCCACTTCTGCAGTCAATGATGAAATCCAGCCATTCATCCGTCATTTCTTTAAATTCTTTTATGTGCAGATTTGTATTCAAACGCACATCGTAAATTGATACAATTTTATTATCATACCTCTTTGCCCACCGCTGCGCCTGCTCTTTAATAACCGTACAATAAAATCCATTACCAAAATCCTTCGTATTTCTCCCAATACGAATTTCAGGCCTTTCCACCGGCATATAACCACCGTGATATACTGTCATTTTAGCCATTGGACATCTACCTCACTATCCAAAATATTTTTGCATCAAACTGTCAAATAATAACTGGGTCTCATCAAGGGCCTTCTGAACGACAACTTTTGATTTGTTGACTT
>JAUNJG010000161.1 GCA_030533385.1 Eubacteriales bacterium
CACTTCTTCGCGAACCTGACGGAATGACCCTCCTGTATAAAAGACTTTCCGTATCACAGGGAAGATACCGCTGGCCCAGAAACAAATCTGAGGTAAGAAACCTTACCTGGCAGGAGTTTGACTGGCTGATGTCTGGTCTCGATATTGATCAGCCCAAGGCAATCAAAGTGGATTACAGCGCTGCTTCGTAGTGCCAAAAAACGCGATATTTTCGGCATTTTCCGGCACTTTTTACTATGAAAAATCGACCAAAAGTGGTATAATAAAAACAGTTGAAACTACCATTTTTAAGGAGAAAAAAGTGGCCAGAAATTCTTTGGAAACCCGTCTCATGGAGCAGAGCGACATGATCATGCAACTGAATAAGATGATCCTTTCCCTGCAGCAGACCATAGAGGGATTCAATGCCAGAGAGGCTGCTTTACTGCAGGAGATTCAGACTCTTAAAGAGCAAAACGACTATCTTACCAAAAAGCTTTTTGGAAAATCCAGCGAGAAGAATTCCTGGGATATGGAAGGTCAGCTCAATCTTTTCAATGAGGTGGAGCAGGAACAGAATACATCACTACTTGAGCAAGAACAGGAGGAGACGAAGACTGTTACCTTCACGGTCAAAAAAGGCCGTTCTGCCGACAAGGACCGTTATGCCGGCCTTCCTGTAGAAAAAAAGTATCTGGATGTTCCGGAAGAAGAACGCTTCTGTCCGGATTGTGAGTCACCACTTTTAGAGATTGGTGAAACCTTTGTACGCAGGGAGCTGAAGTTCAAACCTGCGTCCTTTAAGGTGGTTGAGTATTACAGTAAGAACTATAAGTGCCCGAAATGTTCTCCGAACCTGAAAACACCCGTCATCGTGCAGGGAAAGGATGGAAGGGCTCATATGCTCCACGGCATGGCCTCTGCTTCTACTGTTGCCTGGGTGATGTACCAGAAGTATGTCAATGCGATGCCGCTTTACCGTATTGAAAGAGATTTTAAGCAATACGGTGTAAATATCACCAGGGCAACACTTGCCAACTGGGTCATTCAGAATACAGACCGTTTTTTCTCACCCTTCTATGATTATCTCCATAAGCTGTTGCTGCAGCGGGTCTTTATCATGGCAGATGAAACCGTCATCCAGGTGCTTCATGAAGAAGACCGTCGACCGGAAAGCAAGTCCTATATGTGGATTTTCCGGAGTGGCGAAGATGGACAGGAACCCATCATCCTCTATAAGTATTCTCCCACCAGAGCAGGAGAAACAGCCACAGACTTCCTGGATGACTTTTCCGGATATATCATGTGTGACGGATACAGTGGTTACAATAAGCTGAAGAAAGCCAAACGAACCACCTGCTGGTCCCACGTAAGGAGATATCTTCTGGATGCCATTCCCAAAGGGAAAAAGATGGACTACACACTGCCTGCTGTACAGGGAGCTATGTATGTAGACAAGCTTTTCCACTTGGAAAAGGAAATCAAAAAGAAGTATAAAAATGACTACGAATCCATAAAAGCTGCCCGCCTCGAGAAAGAAAAACCTGTTCTGGAGGGCTTTTGGTCGTGGTTTGAGAAACAGCATGCCGTAAAAGGATCCAGAATGGAGAAAGCACTTACCTACATCCAAAACAGAAGGTCTGATATGATGACCTATCTGGAAGACGGACGCTGTAGCTTCTGCAATAACTTAAGTGAAATCGAGGTAAAACCCGTTGCACTGGGAAGAAAGAATTATCTCTTCTCCGACACTACCGCAGGTGCGGATTCCAGTGCTGTCATTTACTCCCTGGTAGAAACTGCCAAAGCGAACGGTCTGAATATGTACCATTATCTCTGGTATCTGTTGGAAGAACTGCCCCAAACAGACTTATCAGAGGAAGCCTTTGAAAAGTACCTTCCATGGAATCCGGAAGTAAAAACTGCTCTGGAAGAAAAAGCACAAAAACTTCTGGAAGATTAATTTCAAATGTATGTGAATTGTCAAGGTGCCTTGGCCATAGAAATATGGCCGGGTATTTTTATTTTAAAGAACCTGAAGGTTCATCAAAATCAGAAAAATGGTGTTAAACGGCCAAACGGCTATATTTTAAGCGCTTAC
>JAUNJG010000162.1 GCA_030533385.1 Eubacteriales bacterium
CTCCACTTCTGTAGTTTTTTTGTAAACGATTGCTAACATATTGCTTTTAGCAATCAATCTTGGTATAATATAGCCATAAAATCAAAGCGAGGTGATTATCATGGCAAAAACTGCATCCAGAACCGCAAATGTATATACAAGGATCGACCCGGAAACAAAAGAGCAGGCAGAAGCTATCCTCAGCCAGCTTGGAATCCCTATGTCCAATGCAATCGGGATGTTTTTAAAGCAAATCGTCCTTCAGCGCGGCATCCCCTTTGATATAAAGCTGCCGACAGCGAAGCCGGCAGCCATTGGCGGCTTGACGAAAGAACAGATCGACGGCGAAATCCAAAAAGGCATGGATGACATCGCTGCTGGGCGTGTTGTCTCCGCAGATGAGGTAGAAACAGAGATGAGGAGACTTTACGGCATATGAAGATGAACATTGTTTACTCCCATCAAGCCCGGCAAGACTTAAAAAACATTTACGAGTACATTGCGTATTCTCTCCTTGCACCCGAAACTGCCCAAAAGATGTACCAAAGGATCATTGAAAGTGTCCGTTCTCTGGATTGATGCCGGAACGAAATCCCCTTTATAAGGATGAGCCATGGCACAGCCGTGGCTTGCGGTTTCTGCCGGTTAAAAACTATCTGCTGCTGTACACCGTCAGTAAAGAAACAAACACGGTATCCATTGTCCGCATTCTCTATAGCGGTATGGATATCAGCCGCCAGCTGGAAGAAACGATTGATTTTTAAACAAGAAGAAAGGGGCTGTCGGTTAATACCGATTTTACCCCTAATGTGCGGGGAAGAGACAATCCCAGGGAGTTCGGAGTTTTTTTTAAACCGATTTCTCTGTCGGACTGTCTCTTCCTCTTTGTTTCTCTTATTCTGGGGCGCAAGATCCCCTTGTTTGGATTTCTTGGAACACTCTGTCTTTTAAGCGGTTTTCTGCTCCTGTTTTCTCTGAAATCTTTCGATTTCATGATGTAAAAAGCGATGGTATTTCATCATATTCCTGCCAATTGCGTACAGCATGAACTCTTTATATACTTTTTCCTCTGACCGATCGTTGAAACGCCGGAAACTTTCATTCTCCCTGATATCTCCAAAATGTCCTTCGGTCTGGACAGAACGGATCTGACGCTTCAGGACCCCTTCTTCACTCTGGACGTTCGCATTGAATCCTTCCTTTAGTTCCTCCCATTGTTCATTGATCTTCATGATTTTACACAAAAAAATCGCCGTCCTTCAGGCACAAATAAGTGGCTCTTTTTGACCGTACACTAAGGCGTGAACACTGATGCTTCTGTATATGATGGGCGAGGTATTCTGTTTATATGAGTATAATCTATCCTGCTTCGGCCAAAAATGAAATAAGGAATTTCCGAAGCAGGGATATGAAAACGCATTTGTATACAATTTTTTTATCTTTATAAGTCGATAATTTATATATTTTATAAAGTTTCAGACTTACAAATCTAAAACTATTGATTTTTTCAAGTCTTCGAGTATACTATAGATAAGAAAATTTGGGAGGTGCATCATGGTTGAACTTATAAATCGTCCTGAGTATTTAAATCAGCTTATTCAAAATAAAGACGTTGATCTGGTCAAGATGGTAACCGGTATCCGCAGATGCGGAAAGTCATCCTTGCTGGACTTGTTTCATCATTATCTGACCGACAATGGAGTACCTGACGCTAACATCGTTCACATGAATCTGGAGTCACTGCGTTATCGTAATCTCTCTGACTATCTCGCTTTCTACGACTATGTCAGTGAGCGCATTCCAAAGAGCGGAAAGACCTACCTGATTTTTGATGAGCTTCAGGCCATAGAACATTGGGAAAAAGCGATTGAGTCCTTCCGTCTTGATTTTGATGTAGATATCTATATCACCGGTTCAAACGCTTATTTGCTTTCTACAGAATTTTCCACACTGCTTTCTGGCAGATATGTGGAAATCCGTATGCTGCCGCTGTCTTTCAAGGAGTTTTTAACCTTCTACGAGTTTGCACCATCTGTTACAGCAGAAGAAAAGTTCCAAAGATACTTACAGTTTGGTGGTATGCCGATTCTGAGAGAATATC
>JAUNJG010000076.1 GCA_030533385.1 Eubacteriales bacterium
GATCTCTTCCCTTTATTTTTTTCTTTTTTGCCAATGATAATTATACTCTAAGCCAGACGGCCGAGCGGGGCGTGATGCCATCAATTCCTCAAGTTCTCCGATGGTCGTCACCTGATTGACAGCGTTTCTTAACCTGGAAGCGCCGCACATGCCGGCAGTGTACCATGCCGCATGCTTTCGCATCTCCCGGATTCCGGTATACTCCCCTTTGTATTTCACGCACAGCGCCGCCTGTCTTAAAAGCATCTTTACCACTTCGTCCTCCGACGGGCGCTCCGGCAAGGGCTTTCCGGCAAGGGCGCAGGCTATCTCCCGGAAAATCCACGGGTTTCCCCGGCTTCCCCGGCCTACCATGATGCCGTCGCAGCCGGTGACTTCCCGGATTGCCAGAGCATCGGCTCCGGTACAGACGTCCCCATTGGCGATGACCGGAACGGAGACTGCCTCCTTCACTTTGCGAATCCCGCTCCAGTCCGCCTTACCACTGTAGTACTGCTGCCTCGTCCTTCCATGAACCGCCAGGGCATCGGCTCCGCTCTCCTCCAAAATCTGAGCAAATTCCACTGCGTTTTTATGTTCTTCATCAAATCCCAGACGAAATTTTACAGTCACCGGCAGCGACACTGCTTGTTTTACCTCCCGCACAATGCGTCCTGCCGTCTGCGGCTGTAGCATGAGGGCGGAACCTTCATGATTGTTCACAATCTTTGGAACCGGGCATCCCATGTTAATATCCACAAAGGCGTACCCTCTGTCTTCTATCTTATGAGCCATCGCCCCCATTAATGCCGCATCTGAACCGAATATTTGCACACCCGCCGGTTTTTCTTCCTCGGCGATCTCCAACAAAGGTTTTGTATTTTTGTTTCCATAGTATAATGCCTTGGCGCTGATCATCTCAGTGATCACCGCATCGCATCCCTGCTCTCTGCAAAGAAGACGGAATGCCATGTCCGTAACACCTGCCATGGGTGCCAGAATCACCGGAAAAGAACTCCCATATATTTTTTCCACGGCAAGCCCGGCACCTTTTTCTTCCATCCTGTCTTTTCTGTCCTTTTGCGTCTTATTTTTCTCTATCATTCGTCCTCTTATTTTTTTTGCTTATCATAAATAATCTGCAATCCCTTCAGGGTCAGATTGGCGTCGTAATAATCAATATAATCCGTCTCTTCCGCAATCATTTTTCCAAGACCGCCGGTGGCCACCACTTTCACATGGTCAAAGCCACTCTCCTCCGTCATCTTGCGTATGATGTACTCCGTCTGCCCGATATATCCGAACACAAGACCCGCCTGCATACTGGTGACAGTCTCTCTCGCTAAAATGGTCTCCGGCTTGCGAATCTCAATCTCCGGCAGTTTTGCGGCCTGCTGCCACAGGGCATTCGCAGCCGTGCGGATTCCCGGAGCGATGACGCACCCTATGAACTCTCCTTCCGCCGTGATAATGTCGTAAGTTGTGGCCGTTCCAAAATCCACCACGATGACCGGGCCTCCGTATAGCTCATATCCTGCCACAGCATCCACAATCCGATCCGCTCCCGTCTCCTTCGGATTGGCCGTCTTGATTTTTATTCCTGTCTTAATGCCCGCTCCCACTATGAGCGGCTTTAATCCAAAATATTTGATAATTGCGCTGGTGAAAGAATGCATCACCGCAGGCACGACCGACGAAATGATGACAGCGTCCACATCCTCCTTGCTGTATCCTTTGTATTGAATTGTCTGCAAAATAAAGATTCCGTATTCGTCAGAGGCGCGATTTATTTTCGTTCTCATACGAAAGGTATCCAACAGCTTTTTCCCTTGAAAAACGCCAAAAGTGATATCCGTATTTCCTATATCAATTCCAATTAACATGTGATTCCTCCTGCACTGCGGCTAGACTTCTGCTTCCTGCAAAAAGAAGACTTTATAATACATTTCAAGGCTCTCCAGAAGCTCTCTTTTCTCCCGCTGTATCTGTTTTATTTTCAGCACGCTTCCTATCTCGTCAAACAGATAATCATCCTCCTTCGACTCCACCGTCAGATGCAGACTGCCGTCCTCCTCAAACTCCAGGCGAAGTATCCCTCCCACATCTTCTGTGTAAAGTACGCAGAGAATCTTCAACTCCTCTTTAATAGTCTTTGGCAGGGAATCAAATTCCGGATTAAAATAAAAAAGCTGCTCATACTGACTCGCCCCGCAAAGTATTTTTTTCTCTTCAAACATATTTGCCTCCTACACATAGCCATACAGTCCCCGAACGGAAACTTCGCCGGCGCAAACGGCCTCCGTGGCTCCATCCTCCATGCAAACCAGAAGTTCCCCCTGCTCGTTGATTCCCCGGGCCAGCCCGACTTTTTTCTTTCCGCTTTTTTCTATCAACACCTCCCGGTCAATGTTGACCAGGCGTTTCTCATACTCTTCCTTTACGGAGGAAAGATTTTGTTCTCTCGAAAACTTCTCGTACTCTTCGGAAAAATGTGCCAGAAAATCTGCCAGGAAATCTGCTCTTGGAATCTGTTTTCCCGTCTCCTTCTTCAGGGAGGTGGCCATATGACTGATCTCTTCATCAAACTCCATCCGATTCATATTAAAGCCCACTCCGATGACAAGGTAGGAGATTTCTCCCATTTCCAGACTCATCTCCGTGAGAATCCCACAGAGCTTTTTTCCGTGGAGAACAATGTCGTTGGGCCATTTAATCTGACAGCCCTCGCCGCCGTATTGTTCCACTGTCTTTGCCGCCGCCAGGGCAGTTACCAGGGTCAGCATGGAAGCCGCCTGGGGCTGCATCCGAGGCCTTAGCAAAATACTGAAAAAAATGTCCTTCCCGGCGGGGGACAGCCACGTTCTTCCTCTTCGTCCTCTCCCGGCAGTCTGGCAGTCCGCCACATAGAGACTACCGTCCCCGGCACCTGACTCCGCCTGCCGCTTTGCCTCCTCGTTGGTGGAATCAATCTGTGGATAACAGTGGATCTCCCCCGGCCATTGCTCCGGAGAAATCCTTTCCCTCAGCTCCTCTTTTGTCAGGATATCCGGACTTTGCAAAAGCCGGTAACCTTTTCGGGTCACCGACTCAATCTCGTATCCATCTTCCCTCAGCCCATTGATGCATTTCCAAACGGCGGTTCTTGATACTCCAAGCTGCTCGCAAATGGCCTGACCGGAAACAAAATCCTGCTTTTTCTTCAAAAATTCTAAAATTTTTGTTTTCATGACAATCTGCTATCTTCCGAGGGTTGCCACCATCACCGCCTTGATGGTATGCATACGGTTCTCCGCCTCGTCAAAAACAACCGAGTTGGCAGAGCGGAATACCTCGTCTTCCACCTCCCGGATATCCAGACCCAGACGGTCTCTCATATCTTTGGCCACGCTCGTCTCAAAGTCATGGTATGCCGGCAGACAGTGCATAAACAGGCAATCTGGATTTCCCGTCGCCTCCATCAGTTTCTTAGTCACCTTGTAAGGCGTCAGAGCCGCCACCCGTGCCGGGTACAGTTCCTCAGACTCTCCCATGCTCACCCAGATATCCGTGTAAATCACGTCGGAACCTTTCACGTCCGCCGGGTCGTGGGAAATCGTGATGGAA
The DNA here is from genome assembly GCA_030533385.1 of Eubacteriales bacterium. Taxonomy (GTDB): domain Bacteria; phylum Bacillota; class Clostridia; order Lachnospirales; family Lachnospiraceae; genus Anaerobutyricum. Next base: position 3,583 of record JAUNJG010000076.1, read on the forward strand.
GCTCCGCTCTTCTCTGCCCGTTTTCTGGACACTTCCAGCACGGTCGGGTCACACACCGTTCCCTCAGGTCCCACCGCCTTAAAATTAACGCCCATAATGGCGCTTCCGTACATGAGCGCATACATCACATTGTCAGACAAATCTCCCACGAAAGTAAGATTCATCTCCTCCAAAGGCTTGTCAATATGTTCTTCCATGGTGAGAAAATCCGCCAGCACCTGGGTCGGATGGTCCGTGTCTGTCAGCCCGTTCCACACCGGTACACCGGAATGTTTTGCCAGCTCCTCCACAATATCTTGTCCATAGCCCCGGTACTCTATGGCATCATACATTCTTCCGAATACCTTTGCCGTATCTTCCAGAGACTCCTTCTTATTCATGTGAGAATTGGACAGATAGGTCACATGAGCGCCTTCATCCAGAGCCGCCACCTCAAAAGAACAGCGGGTTCTCGTGGAAGACTTGTCGAAAATCAAAACGATATTTTTTCCTTTTAATTCTTCCCCCAGCACACCACTTTTCTTTTTTTCTTTTAAGCTGTGGGCCAGGTCCAGCATATAGCGGATTTCTTCTTTATTAAAATCAAGTAATGTTAAAAAACTGCGACCTTTTAAATTCATAATAGATTCCTCCAATTTGTGTTAAAGCTTTGCTTCTGTGAACTTTTTATCAAATTTTTCATGCAATGTCAAGTAAATGCGTTTTCTTCCCAAGCCGCCTGCACCGGATGCCGCCTTCCCTGGGTATTCAGGCAGACAGGCAGTATTAAGACCTGTTACCGAAGAAGACTTTTAAAATATCAGTGATTTACATAATCGGCAATCAAATTATAATCAAGCACTTCTTTACAGACTTCCAGCAAAGCAAGCGCCCTGGCAGAACCAGCCTCACAAAGAGAGCGCCTTCCGCTCATCTTCTTTCCACTCCTCACATCCCAAAGCGTTCCATTTTCCACCGTTCCGTCTTTTCCAAGAGAAAAGAGCAGATGCCCGTCTTCCGAAAGGAAGGAACCCTTTCCGATATAAGAAATCTGCGCCACGAACCCTTCATCAGTGTTGAGTAAATCGTGTCCGAACACATATGGCTGCTTCATATCCAACTCCATCAAGTTGGCGATGGTCGGCATCACGTCCACCTGACCGCCTACCGTGGAAATCGTTCTCGCCTCTCCCAACCCCGGAATGTGAACCAAAAGAGGAACTTTTAACATCTCGTCAAAATGATATTCCTTCCCCAGAAATTGCGTCATTCTGGTCTTTACGGATGGCGTTTCCATGTTCATTCCCTGATGGTCACCGTAAATCACAATCATTGTATTTTCGTACATTCCCTCTTTCTTCAGGCGCTCTATCAGCTCCCCAAAAGCCTCATCCGTGTACCGTACCGTCTGCAGGTATCTTCCGAAAGTTGTACCCTCATCCTCCGGCCTCAATTTCAGACTGGCAAGTTTTTCGTCCAGCTCGTAGGGGATATGGTTTGTGAGCGTAATCATAAAACTGAAATATGGATTCTTTTTCTCCTTCAAAATATCTACCGCCTGACGAAACATTTCCTTGTCCGTCAATCCAAATCCCGAAACTTCCGTCACATCCAGCTCTTCCTCTGAATAAAAATGCTGGAAGCCTTGATTTTTGTAAGCTTCCTCCCGATTCCAGAAAGTTTTGGTATAACCATGAAAAGCCAGCGCCTCGTACCCCTTTTCACGCAGCATCCAGGGAAGACCGTGGAAAGTATTGTCCACATAAAGACGATAACATTCTCTCTCATCATTGGGATACAGGCCGTTTAAGACAGAAAACTCTGCGTCGCTCGTATTTCCCACGCCGGTGTTAGAATAAAAATGATTAAAATATAAGGTGTCCTCCTCCAGAAGCCTGTTTAAATTCGGGGTAATTTCCTTCCCGTCATAGTTCCTTCCTATGACGAATTGATTGAGAGACTCCGTCTGAATGAGAATCAGATTCCTCCCTTTCGCAACTCCCCGGTAAGCCTCCCCGGAAGATTTCGGCACATTCTCCTCCATGCTTTTTGCAATGACCTCTTTGTCCACCTCTTTTCTCTTCATTTTTCCGACTACATTCACCAGAATGTCATTGGTATGATAAGTAAAAAATTCAATGTGATTCACTTTCTGTACAGAGCGCAAATGCTGGGGATTCCATCCGTAATACAGCCACAGGCAGACCATGACGACGGCCATCCCTCCTGAGAGGGTAAGACGAAAAGCCCATCTTTTGTACTTTTTCTTCTGTCCGCTTTCTTCCTTCCAGCTCTCCTGCCGAATCCTGAAAAAAAGAAGCAAAAACGGATAATCCAGAAGCGTCCACATGCATCCCGGACTGACTGCGGCTCCCACCACATTTCCATCTCCTGCTATCTGCCCCAGGCTGGAAATCTGATACAGCTGATTGACCGAGATATATTTTCCAAAATAACTGCTGTAGGCTGCGTCGGCAAACATTAACAGTGTGACGAACGTGTAGCAAAAATAAAAGGCCCACCGTCCTACCCTTCCCTTTCCCAAGCAGCAGACTTCAAACAATCCAATAAGAAAAAACACCGTCAAAACCGGTACCTCATAGACGTCCATCATGTCAAGCCTGTCCGTCTGCCAGTAAAAAACAAACATTTTCATTACGAGCAACGGATAGGCCAGCCAAAAACGCCTGAAATATTTTTTCAAGGCTGTACACTCCTTTTGTCCCTTTTCCCTCCATCTCCTGCCATCCTGCCGGCAAACATAAAAAGCCGGGGATTCCTCCATGTCCCGCAGAAAGCCACCGACGGAAATCTCTCCCGCCGGAGACATCTGCGCACATGTTCTGAAATCACGCCGGCTTTCTGGTCGCATCTAACACTATGCCACCTTTCCTGACAGATGACGTCATACCTTTTTCCCGGTATCACACAGGCTTGCTTCCAGCTCCTTATCTTTATCCAGAGCAGTTGCCGCCACCTCCGTGAGGGAGGATGCCAACCCCGCCAAGCCCTGAATCTCTGACGGAATGATGATCTTTGTCGCCTGTCCCTCTGCGGCCTTAGCGAACGCTTCCAACGCCTTCAAACGAATGACTGCGTCATCTGCCCCTGCCTTGCGAATCGCCACAAGTCCGTCCGCCGTGGCCTGCTGCACTTTCAAAATGGCTTCCGCCTGTCCTTCTGCCTCCCGGATGGTCGCCTCTTTTCTGGCTTCTGCATTTAAAATCGCCGCTGCTTTCTCGGCTTCCGCTTCCAAAATCATGGACTCTTTATGTCCTTCCGCAATCAGGATGGATGACTTCTTTTCTCCCTCCGCCCGAAGAATCGCCTCTCTTCGCTCACGCTCCGCCTTCATCTGCTTTTCCATGGCATTTTGAATCTCCGACGGCGGAATAATATTTTTTAACTCCACCCGGTTTACTTTGATACCCCATGGGTCCGTGGCTTCATCCAGGGTGGCACGCATCTTTGTATTGATAGTCTCTCTGGAAGTCAGGGTAGCATCCAGCTCCAGGTCACCGATAATGTTACGAAGCGTAGTCGCCGTTAAATTTTCAATGGCCATAATCGGATTTTCCACGCCGTAAGCATAGAGCTTCGGATCGGTAATCTGATAGTACACCACTGTGTCAATTCGCATCGTTACGTTATCTTTGGTGATTACCGGCTGCGGCGCAAAATCCACGACCTGCTCCTTCAGGAGAACTTTTCTTGCGACACGGTCTATAAACGGCAGCTTAAAATGCAGACCTACCGACCAGGTTCCATTGTACGCCCCCAGCCGCTCAATGACGTAGGCCTGCGCCTGAGGAACAATCCGCACACAAGATATGACAGTATAAAATATCAGCACAATGATAATGAGCAGCAAAATCTTTCCAAAAATAGCCATATTTCCCTCCTATCTTTCCTCCGGCTCCACAAGAAGCTTCACGCCGGAAATCGCTGTAATCTTCACCCTCGTTCCTTCTTTAATTACGATATCCTCCTCCGTGCTTCTGGCTGTCCACACCTGCCCCCGGACAGTGACCTGCCCCTGAGCCTTCAGATTATGGATGGTCTGTGTCACAAGACCTATACAGCCGATGAGACTGTCCGCATTGGTTCGCACCGTCTTGCCATTCAAATATTTCTTTGCGAGAGGTCTCGTCACTGCCAGCAGGACGACCGACACGACCACGAAGGCAACAACCTGCGCCCAAACCGGAAGCCCCAGCTTGGCAAAAACTGCTCCCATGACCGCTCCCCCGGCAAACCATATCGTCGTCAAACCCATCGTAAAAATCTCAAGCAGAAGGAATATGCCCGCCGCAATGAGCCAGCCTATCACTATCATACCCACCGTCACCATATTCATGAATCCCTCCTTCTCCTTCCGGTGCAACGCCGACAGTCTTCTCCTTTTTTCTTTTGTTTCCACCTTTTGGAAGAAACTGTTCCGGCAATTTGCCTGCCTTGATTTTACCACAGTTATATCCAAAAATAAATGCTCTGCCTCCTTTTTCCGACATGGAAAAAAGAGGCAGTTCTTCTGTTTTTATCCTTTTTTATCTTTCTCCCGTCCGACCTCCGGCACGCCTTTTAAAACAAGAGGCTGCCCACCTGATATACCAGGGCGGCCGCCACCCAGGCCACACCACACTGCAACACGACAACCCCAGCTGCCTTCCAGACAGAATTCATCTCCCGGCGAATGGCCGCAATCGCCGCCACGCAAGGAGTGTACAGCAGGGTAAATACAAGAAAACTAAAGGCGGACAGCGGAGTAAATATCGTCCCCAGCGATTCAGAAAGCCGGGAGGCTGTCGTCCCCATCAGCACGCTCAGCGTAGATACCACCGTCTCCTTTGCGGAAATTCCGGTCACCAGGGCGGTACTGATTCTCCAGTCGGAAAAGCCCAGCGGAACAAACAGCGGGGACATCCATCTCCCCAGCATTGCCAGCAGGCTTGCCGAACTGTCTGCCGCCACATTCAGCCGACTGTCAAAAGTCTGCAAAAACCATATGAGAATCGTCGCTATAAAAATGACCGTAAAAGCTCTCTCAATGAAATCCCTCGCCTTTTCCCACATGAGCAGCAGCACGCTTTTGACCGACGGAAACCGATAATTGGGCAGCTCCATCACAAACGGCATCGGCTTTCCTCGAAACAATACGCTCTTAAACAGCAGTGCCATAAGAATCCCCACGGCGATGCCGCCAAAATACAAAATCGACATGACGAGAACACCCCGTCCCGGGAAAAATGCGGCGGTAAATACTGTGTAAATCGGAATTTTAGCAGAACAGCTTATGTAGGGAACAAGCATGATTGTCATGTTTCTGTCCCTCTCCGAATACAACGTCCGGCTGGACATCACCGCCGGAACAGAACAGCCAAAACCGATGAGCATCGGCACAAAGCTTCTCCCGGACAACCCGATTTTTCTGAGAAGTCTGTCCATCACAAAGGCGATTCTTGCCATATAACCGGAATCTTCCAGGATGGACAAACAGAAAAACAGTACGAGAATGATTGGGAGAAAGCTTAACACGCTCCCCACTCCCGCAAAAATTCCATCCACCACCAGGCTCTTTACCACCGGGGCAATTCCGTACACCGTCAGCCCGTAATCCACCCATTCCGTCACCTGCTCGATGACCGCACTCAACACATTTTGCAAAAAGGCACCCACGCTTCCGAACGTCAGCCAGAAAATGAACAGCATAATCGCACCGAACAAAGGCAACGCCAGATAGCGGTTGGTCAGCACGCTGTCAATCCGCTGACTCCTCAGATATTCTTTGCTGACCTTCGCCTTGACCACTGCCTCTTTGCACAGCTTCTCGATAAAAGTGTATCTCATGTCTGCCAGAGCCGCATTCCGGTCGAGGCCGCTGTCCCTCTCCATCTCCACAATACTATGCTCTATCAAATCTTTTTCATTTTCCGACAAATCCAGCTGGTCATAGATATCCCCATCGTCCTCGATGATCTTCACCGTGGCAAATCTGCCGTTAATGCCAATCCTCCGGGCATGGTCTTCCACCTGATGATAAATGCCGTGAATACACCGGTGCATTGGCCCCTTCTCACAGAAATCATACACCAGCGGTTTTTGTTGTTCTCTCGCCACCTTAAATGCCATCTGGACAAGGTCTCCCACCCCTTCGTTTCGTATGGCGCTGATGGGAACCACGGGAATCCCGAGCCGCTCCGACATTTTTTTTATGTCGATGGATCCTCCATTATTGTACACCTCATCCATCATATTCATGGCAAGCACCATAGGGATGTGCAAATCAATGAGTTGCAGCGTCAGATAGAGATTTCTCTCGATATTGGTGGCATCCACAATGTTGATGACCGCATCCGGGTTCTCCTTCAACAAGAAATCTCTCGTCACAATCTCCTCACTCGTGTACGGTCTCAGAGAATAAATCCCCGGCAAATCTACCACCGTGCCCGACATTCCTGCCTTAGTTTTGATCTCTCCCATTTTCTGATCCACCGTCACACCGGGAAAATTCCCCACATGTTGATTGGAACCGGTAAGTTGATTAAACAGGGTCGTCTTTCCACAATTTTGATTTCCGATTAAAGCGAATACCATTTTTTTCATCTTCCCTGTTCCTCCACCAGTTCTATCATAGCGGCGTCTTCTTTTCTGATGGTGATATCATATCCCCGCAGACGAATCTGTATCGGATCACCCATCGGTGCCACTTTCAGCACCCGTACTTTTGTCTTCGGAATCAGTCCCATATCCAGAAAACGGCAGCGAAGGTTTCCCTCGCCGCCTACTGTTTTTATGACTGCTTCCTGTCCAATTGGAAGTTCTGCTAATGTCATATATTCTTAATCCTCTTTCAGCCATGCTGCCACGTCGAGAGCATGGTAAGTAATAATCATCTGGGCACCTGCACGTTTCATGCCAATCATGTTTTCCATGACAAGCTTTTTCTCATCTACCCAGCCCTGGGCGGCGGCCGCCTTCACGATAGAGTATTCTCCGCTGACATTGTAGGCACACAGCGGCATATTCGTCTCCATGGAAGCTGTCTTTAAAATATCCAGATAAGCGAGCGCCGGTTTTATGATGATGATGTCCGCACCCTCGTCAATGTCGTCCCAGATGTCCCTCATGGCTTCTCTTGGATTATGGTAATCCATCTGATAAGTCTTTCTGTCACCAAATCCCGGCGCAGAGTGAGCCGCATCACGGAATGGGCCATAATAGCCGGAAGCCATCTTGGCACTGTAGGCCATAATCGGGGTGGTGGCAAAGCCCGCCTCGTCCAGCCCCTCCCGGATGGCCTCCACATGGCCGTCCATCATGTTGGACGGAGCCACCATGTCCGCACCGGCCTGGGCGCAGGTTACTGCCGTTTTTGCCAGCAGCGGCAGAGTTTCATCATTTAAGATAATGCCATCTTTAATCAGGCCGCAGTGTCCGTGGGAGGTGTACTCACACAGGCAAATGTCCGCAATCACCACCAGTTCCGGAAATACTTTTTTGATGTAGCGGATGGCCTCCTGGATAATGCCGTGCTCGTTATAGGCCTCGGAACCGCACTCATCCTTGTGGGCCGGCACCCCAAAAAGAAGCACCGCCTTGATGCCCGCCTCACGGATTCTGTCCAGTTCCTCATCCAGCCGGTCGATGGAATACTGGAAAATTCCCGGCATGGAAGCGATAGGGTTTTTCATATTTTCGCCCTCAATGACAAAAATCGGATAAATTAAATCGGACACACTGACGGAAGTCTCCCTGACCAGCGCCCGCATATTCTCTGTGGAACGTAAACGTCTTCTGCGAATCATGTTATTTCCTCCCTGTTATTATAGACAGGCAAGTAGTATCCGAACACATCTGCGTATTCGGATATTTCCCGCCTGCTTCATGTCATAATGTCGGATTGCTCTGCGCTTTGCACTCCCACAATCCGTCAAAACATTCATAATCTGCATACGGTTCCATTATACACCCGCGGGCATGGGAAGCCAATAAAAAATTTATTGTCGTTTGTGTCAAGTAAACGTTGGCAACTTTTCTTTTGTTTTTCTTTCAAATGTT
>JAUNJG010000163.1 GCA_030533385.1 Eubacteriales bacterium
AGTCACGGTAACAAAGTCGGATATTGACTTTGAGCGGGACAAGTCTGCCGTAGAGGACATCAAAGAAGGTATCCCTGTCCGTCATTTTACAGACGAGTATCTGGAAACCCTTGCGGTCTACCGCAAGATTGCCAAGCAGATGTTATCCTACGATACGATTTTGTTTCATGGTTCTGTCATTGCAGTGGATGGGGAAGGCTATCTTTTTACAGCCAAGTCCGGCACAGGCAAGTCCACCCACGCAAGACTGTGGCGGGAAACCTTTGGCGACAGAACTGTTATGGTCAATGATGATAAGCCCCTGCTACGGATAACGAAAGATGGTGTTATTGCCTACGGGACACCTTGGGACGGCAAGCACAGACTTAGTACCAATACATCCGTACCATTAAAAGGTATTTGCATCTTAGAGAGGGCGGCAAAGAATCACATCATAAGGCTGGATACGAAGGAGCAGTTGCGGAGTGCCTACCCTATGATTGTCCAGCAGACACATAAGAGCGGGAATCCCGCAAATGCCCGAAAGACAATGGAACTGATAGACAGACTGATGGAAGCTGTGCCAATCTATAGACTTTCCTGCAACATGGAGCGGTCGGCCGCAAAGGTGGCTTATGAAGGGATGCAGGGGTAGGCTTTGATACGGTTTACCGAACAGTGAAAGGAGAATATACCACATGAAGTTAAAAGACACCTATATTACCCACGATAGTGACGGAGAACAGATTTTGTTAGACACAAGCAGTTCCTTTGCGGGACTGATCCGTAACAATAAGACAGCGGCATTTATCGTGGAGTGCTTAAAGGAAGATACCACGCAGGAGAAAATCGTGGAAGCCATGTTTGAAAAATATGATGCACCGAAGGAGGTGCTTGCAAAGGATGTGGCAGATGTGATAGAGAAGCTTAGGAAAGTTGGAGCATTAGATGAGTAAGACAACTTACGAAGAATACCTGAAACGGTATGGAAGTCTGACCTATAAGAATACCGGAACCAGTATGCTGCCCCTACTAAAGCAGGGCAGGGATGCGTTTATTGTGAGGGCAGTCGGTGAGTATGAAACCTGTAAGAAATGGGATGTGGTTCTGTACAAAAGACCACCGGAAAGCTATGTGCTTCACCGGGTGGTGCGGGTACATGATAAAGGCTACGATATTCTTGGAGATAACTGTATCGGGATTGAGAGAAACATTCCAAAAGATGCTGTCATTGGTGTGATGACCGGATTTATACGGAATGGAAAGAAATACCCGGCAGACAGTACACTTTATAAGCTGTATGTTTTATTCTGGTGCAAGCCATACCGGATTAGAATACTGCTAAAGAAAATATGGCTGAAGTGTTCTCATATATTGAGAAAATGTAACTGTTCAGAGCCAAGCAGATTTATCAAAAAAGAGCGATGAATGCTTGCATTCAAGAGCACTTTTTTGTATAAATCTATTTGGCGGATACGCCACACCGAGAAAACGACAGTTTTCGAGGTTGGCTCTGAACAGTTACGAGAAAGTAATAAAAAATGAATTTGTCTTTACGGCGAAACATAGGCAGGAATGAATGATATTATGAAAGAGAATAAAAAGGACAATCAGACCACTGCCCTTCGCTTTATCAGCCGGGTGGCAGGTCGTGGCAAATTGTATATTGTTATTTTACTGCTGGTGCAGATGGTTCTCGGTATCAGCAGTGTTTTTTATGCCCTTTTGCTTCGTGGCATCATAGATGCTGCCGTATCCCACGATAAGGACGGGATGATATTACATATCCTTTTATTTGCTTCCCTTGTGGTGGGACAGATTGCCCTTCGGGCGCTGCTTCGCTTCTTAGAGGAATTTTCCAAGTCAACCTATGAGAATGCCTTTAAGAAAAGGCTCTTTCGTGAACTTCTTATGAGGGATTACGGGGAAGTGACGGCTGTTCATTCCGGGGAATGGATGAACCGACTGACCTCAGATACGGTAGTGGTAGCGGATGGACTTTCTACCATTGTACCAGGAGTGGCAGGCATGATGACCAGAATGGCAGGTGCTCTTGTGGTGATTCTGATGA
>JAUNJG010000077.1 GCA_030533385.1 Eubacteriales bacterium
GATCTTTCCCGTTCACATATACGGCGATATCCGTTACGAAATCAGCCAGATTACTGCTCAAGGAAGCCTTCTTTCTTTTTATAGTGTTGTCATTCTGCCCCTTTGTGGTACTGTCATTCTTTCCCTCCTCATGAACGACAACTTTTTGATCGTCTTTTTTCACAGTCTGATCGTTCTCAGATATCTGATCGACATGCGCCACCGTCTCCGTTTTTGTATCGGCTGCTTTTGTATTTTGGATGGCTGCATCTGCTTTTTTACCATCTTCATCTGTTTCTTTCATTTTCTGAGATGACGTCGTACTTCCCGTTTCAGAAATTTTCGATACAGCGGTTCCTGCTGTTTCCGGCTCTTCCGACGTCTTCATTTCTACTGCCTCATCCTCCGATGTTGACGTCTCCCCGGTTTCCGGTTTTAAAGACTTCTCCTTTGTCACAACGCCGATTACTTCTTTTGTATTTTCTGTCGTTTCCCTTTTCTCTCCGGATTCCTTCGCATCACCGCTGGAAACCATGGAAAAAACCAGGAGAACTACTAACAGTATACTCAGATAACGACGCCATCTTTTTCGTTCTTTACTGCGCATTTCTCTCTTCTCCTCCCCGATTTCTCTAAGATTTTTCATATCATCCTTTATATCTATCATCTCGGCGACTGCCTCAATGTTATTTTCTCTGTTCTATCTGTCCTCCGCACATGAAAAAATCCGGTTCCCTGACCGATATTTTCCATCACAGTTTTTTTGTATACATTTCATAGATTAATTTTATAATTACCTTTACACATTTTCAACTAAAATTCCGTAAATGAACTACAAATCCCGACTTTTATTCGTTTATGAAAAATTGTAGTTAATTTACGAAATTTTTATAGATTTATTGTGAATTTCGTGTATAATAGACATAGACAATCTATCATTGTACAGCAATCAATCAGAGAACGGGAGGTGGCTATCCTGAATCATAAAACGATGAAATCAATACGCCTGACGATAAACCGTCAGGAAAAAATAATACTCGTCAAAGACATCATATACGCTCAGGTAAAGGACAAGCTTTGCAGCATTTATCTGGGTGATCATGCTCCCTATCGACTGTTCCTCTCCATAGCGTCCCTAAAGGCCATGCTTCCTTCTGACGGCTTCCTGCAAATCAGCCGGAGCTACCTCATTTCTCTGAATCATTTACAAGACGTTGATTCTGATTCTGTCATTCTTCTGGATGGCACTCGATTGCCTTACAGTCACCGCCAGAAAGCACAGATTCTGCACATCTTTCAGAATCATCTTTCCAAACAAGTGCAGAAGCAGGAACATTCTCTATGGAAGATCAATATTTTTAATGAATTTCGATGCTTTGACCATTCTCCGTTCCCTTTTGCCATCATTGAAGCTGTTTATGACGTGTACAGGAACCGGACAGACTATTATTTCCGCTATGCCAACGAGGCGCTCCAGTCCATGCTGCATACGCCTTTACATCTGCTGCTCGACGCTTCCTTTTTTTCCGTAATTCCGGAAGCAGACCTTACATGGCGGCAGATTTTTTCCCAGTGCGCTTCCATGGGCGGATCTATGGATACCTATGTAACCAGTTCCATTGATGACCGTCTGCTCCGCGTCGTATCCTACCAGCCTCATTTTGGTTTTTGCGCCAGCCTGATTCTGGAAGCCGAGAGAGATTGCAAGCCACTTTAAGATATTTTACAAAATTTACAACAGAGGTTCTATCAGATAGATAGGACCTCTCATTTTTTTAGTATAAAAAATGATACGGGGGAGAGCCGTCAGGCTCTCCCCCGCAATTGCGTTTCACTCCGATGATTTTAAAGTTATTCTACTGCTATCTTGTAGCTGCAACTCCCATACCATTCAGACTCTGTCCATGATATGTCAACAACTGTTTCAGCATTTTATTACTGTCTTTGTATTTCTGTGTTTCTACAGTGACCTCGCCGGCCGGAATCTCCTTCTCCATGGTGAGCGTAATCGTTTCGTTATCTTCACCAAGAACGGCATCAATTACTTTCTGCCTCTGTCCTCCCACTTTGACAACAAAGGCTTCCGGAGCCACTGTTGATTTACTGATAGGAAGCGTCTGCATCACACCAGAACTAAGTCTGGAAAATACAACATTAATTTTTTTGCTTCCTGCCAAAGCGGCTTTCATCGTTCCTTCCACAATCGGATTTCTGGAGAATCTGATAACCAGAGGTTTTACTCCTTCCGGAGTAGTCACTTCCACCGACACAGTTTGTGCATCTGTATCCTCAGGAAGTTCCATAGCCGGCAATGAAAGCTCAACATAGCCTTGCTCATCCGTCTTCGCTTGTTCTTCTTTTACATTGGTCATCGGATCGGTATGCCCTGTAATGGAATATGTCACCGCATAATTTTTCATTGGGTTCTTATAGTTATCCGTCACCTTAATATAAACATCTGCGGCAACTCCAGCCTCAAGCTGCTGACCGATTGGGCTGACGACTTCACACTTCAGTCCGTTGGTAACCCACTCATATGGCCATGTAATAACAGTCTCAACACCTAATGCCTTTCCCTGTCCAACGCACTCGACTTCTTTTATTGACAAGTTGCCCTCTTCATCCCGCCGAATTTGATCATCATCATCCAGCTGGGCCAGAATAAATTTAATATTCTGTGTATCAAAGCTTTCCGCCTTCAATGTCGCCGTAATGTTATCGGTTCCAATTTTCTCCGAATATAAGGTCATGATACCGTTATCGACGTTTACCTTATTCTCTATGTGATTTATCATCATCTCCGGAGCTGCGCCGCTGATAGCATAAACTGTCCAGCCTCTATTTTCCTGCAATTTTTTCGGTAATTTTCCAATTACTTTTGTACCCAGCTGCCAGGTCTTTCCAACCTTATGTTTCATCTGTTTGGTTGCCTGACCACGTTCCGATCCATATACTTCGATGACTTCCGCATCGCCCGCCACTGCATCTTCATAGTCTACAGATGACTTATAATACAAGCCAGGCGTAATCCACTGTATCGTCACGACAGGCTTATAGTCGCTTCCATTCACTGAGAATCTCACCTGATATTCTTTGGTGGTGGCGGTGAGTCTTTCCATGAAATCATATTGATCGGTATTCATTACAGAAAACTGCGTTTGCCCACGTTTGTCCGTCTTTGTATTCGGCGTACCTACCACAAAGTCATCCAACTTCATCTCGTTATCCTGCTCCGAGACATGGGTGTTGTCCAATGAGAATTTTAATTCAATTCCATCTTGTGACACAGGATTTCCATTGGAATCATACAAGCGGGCGGTAATATCCACTTGCTGTCCAACAACGGCATAATAATTTTCCGTCTCCTCCAGCATGAAGCTGCCCACCGGTGCCCACTGAATATAGGAATACAGATAATGGTCATACCATTCCAACTGTTCTTTGCTGGTAATCTTCAGATCCGTGAAATCCAACTTTGCCCGCAGAGACGTGGAACCGGTGTATTTTGAATCAACCGTTACCGTATTGCCGGAGAACTGAAGCTCTCCAACCTTATGGTTTATCGCTTCCTCCTCACTGATTTGTACCGCATTGCCATCGTCAGGATTGTAGTCCGATAAAACATTCTGATTCCTTCTGTTGTTCTGGGAATAATATGTAAAATATCGTTCTACCGTATTGGTATCCTTTTTCTTCACCGAGATAATGGCATTACCAACGTTCGGAAAATCTGGAACAGTGCAACTATAGTCATACTGCGCCGTATCGTTGTACTCATGGTCTTCGCCAAGGTATTTCGCAAGCTCTTCCGAAGTCACAGTTGTCTCTATCGCATCAACATAATTCGTCTTTTCCCAGGATACCGCATCATCCACTGACTGAATAATACCTTTTTTCGTTTTCTTTCCCGAGAACTGCCCCTCCAGGCGTGAAATCACATATCCATCATTCTCCGTATCATCAATCTGACCTTCTGAATAGAGTGCTACAACAATGCGCATGGCCTTTTCATCTTTAGGATTAATCTGAAAAGCTTTTTCCTCATTGCTCGAACCAGTCAGTTCCATAGTCTCTGTCTCGGTTTGATAATCAATGTTATTGTCATCATCCAGATAATAGAATTTTACTACAAGCTTGGTGTATTCAGACAATGTGTACTTGGAGAAGATAATTTTCGCCCACTCCAGACCCGCAGGAACCACTTTGGAAACATAAGTCGTCTTCTCATTGGTGTCGTTATTATATACGCTGTAGGAGCCAGACGCAAAGTCAATCGTATCTGTGTAAACTTTCTCCTTTTCATTAGCCTCCGACGGAGGAATAATCAAAAATGGATCTGCGGCTATCTGAACAGAATGATCCTTCCCCGGCATGGAAACCTGCTGGCTTGTGATGTACATATTTTCAGTGAGCTCATTCCGTCCGCTGACAACGCAAATCGGCCATATTCCGGCTTTTTGTGCGTTGATGCCCATCTCCAGAGAGCTTTCATCCACAACATATGGGCTAGGCACCTGCAAAGAGGCAAACTGTGCCTTTGCTTCCGCAGAAACCTGTCCATAGGAAACTGTGATTTTATAACTCATAAAATCTCCGCTGGATGGCGTCTGCTTCCTGTTATCTGCCGTCAAATCAAGAGGAATATCCACATATCCATCGCTATTTGTCAGATAATATTCCAGGGTTTTATTTCCTTCAAGCTCATAGATACGGTCATCACCCCAGCCATATAAATCTTCAATGGATACTTTAAGCTTTTTATTACCCAGAGGCTTCCCATCCTGCATCGCCCTGGCCTGTATGGTCAACGACCTTCCCATCAAAGTGGTAAATACATTCTTCTCCTTATCACTGTATTCCCCAAGCATATCCGGAGAAGAGAACTCGATGCCATCTCTAATGCTGCTGCTCTCGTCCTGCTTTACCGTCACCTCACACTGGGCCGTCAGATCTCCGTCGTCTGTCTTAACTGTGATGACAGCAGTTCCTACAGACACTCCTTTTACAACTCCCTCGGACACTGTAGCCACGGATGTATCACTGGAGGTCCAGGTCACTATTTTGTTGCTGGCATTTGCCGGCGCTATCGTAGCGATCAGCGTCTTGGTCGTATTCACGGTCAGCGTCAACGTGTTCGTATCCAACGTAACACTCTCCACCTTTTTCGGATTCACTGTGATATCCACAAAGTCACTCTTTTGACCTGCTGTGGCCGTAATACGCGCCGTACCCTGAGCCATCGCTGTCACAAGTCCACTTTCATTCACCTCGGCAACAGAGGAGTTAGAGGATGTGTACGTCACAGTTTTATCCGACGCATTATCAGGCAGCACCATAACGGACAGCTGAGTACTCTCGCCAATTTCCAGCTCTGCCTTCCCCGCTTTTACCATAACGCCGGTCACATCTATCACCGTAGGTTCAGGGGTCGGCGTAGGTGTAGGTTCAGGGGTCGGCGTAGGTGCAGGTTCAGGGGTCGGTGTAGGCGTAGGGGTTGGCACTGGTACCGGCGTAGGAGTAGGGGTCACATTTTCCGGAGAAATCTTTATACTAATCGTCTTGCTGACTTTCTTTGATTTCTTGTTTTTCCCAACTGTCGTTACCTTAACCTTTACCGTCTCTTCCTTTGTGACCGCTTTGGCCTTAATTGTCAACTTAGAAATCCCTTTTTTGTTTGCTTTGCCCACTTTGGCAGACACAAATTTTTTATCTGCTTTGGACACTGAAACCTTAACTTTCTTACTCGCCTTACCTTTTGTCTTCACAGTCACCCGAACAGTTGTTTGCGTACCCCCCCCCTGCATGGACAGGCTTTTCTTTGAAATCTTCAATGATTTCACATACCCTGACGGAGCTGCGCTCGCTGTCACTGACGGGATTCCCGCAAGGACAGAAACAACCATGACAAATGACATAGCAAGGGCATTAAAACGTTTCATTTTTCCTTTCATATCATATCCTCCTTCGCATTTCTTGAGTAACCCTCATATTAAAAATACCCTTCTTTGCAGTCTGCCAAATGCACAACATATGATAAACTCTATTTTCATTTATCATATATGATAAATTTCTCTGTGCACTTCTGCATACAAGGTATATTTTTACGTCACAATGTATGTCCTATCATTTTTGTATTTGTCACTTTACCGTATAATTAAGAAAATATTACCACGGATTCTGTTCATTTTCAACAAAATTTTCAACAAAACAGAACCGTGGTAATTTTTCTTCTCACCCATGCAGAGGGGCTGATTCTTAGACCGGATAAACTTTATGTTCCATATCTGCAACACTCTGATCCACCCGGGTCTGCTGTGCCTCCCTGTAACGGAAGTATTCCAGCGCCACCTGTGGGAACAGTGCGTAAGACAACACGTCCTCCTCATGTTGCTTATACTGGCTCATCTCTTTTTCCAGCCTCGGAAGCTGAGGTTCCAGAAGGTCGGCCGGACGGCAGGTAATTGGCTCTTTGTCACCAATACATTTTTTTTGCACCTCCGGGTTAAAGGGCTTTACCGTCTGTCCAAACTCACCGGACAGAAGCTTTTTAGATTCCTTGGTCACCATCTTGTAGCGCTCACCGGAAACCACGTTCAACACCGCCTGCGTACCTACAATCTGGGAGGAAGGAGTGACCAGAGGCGGCTCTCCAAAGTCCTTGCGAACCCTCGGCACTTCCTCCAGCACCTCATAGTATTTATCCTCCTGCCCCATCTCTTTTAACTGGGAAACCAGGTTGGAAAGCATTCCTCCCGGAACCTGGTACATGAGGGTCTTGATATTGACTCCCAGTACCTTTGGATTCAGAAGTCCCTTCTCCAAATCCTCTTCCCGGAGCAGGCGGAAGTAGTCGGCAATCTCCGCCAGAAGATTCTGATCAAATCCCGGGTCATATGGCGTACCCCGGAAGGTCTCTGCCATGACCTCCGTGGCCGGCTGACTCGTTCCAAGGGCAAACGGCGATATGGCGGTATCAATGATGTCACAGCCCGCTTCCACCGCCTTTAAGTAGGTCATGGAAGCCACGCCGGACGTATAGTGAGTGTGCATATCAATCGGGATTGCCACGGTTTCTTTCAGCGCCGTCACCAGCTCCTGCGCATCGTACGGCGTCAACAGGCCTGCCATGTCCTTGATGCAGAGGGAGTTGGCTCCCATCTCCTCAATTTTTTTTGCCATATCCTTCCAGTAATCCAGGGTGTAGGCATCCCCCAGCGTGTAGCTTAACGCAACCTGAGCATGACCTTTTTCTTTGTTAGCCGCCCGCACCGCCGTCTCCAGATTGCGAATGTCATTCAGACAGTCGAAAATACGGATGATGTCAATGCCGTTGGCAATGGATTTCTGAACAAAATACTCTACCACATCGTCGGCATAATGATTATATCCTAAAATGTTTTGTCCCCGGAAGAGCATCTGAAGCTTCGTGTTTTTAAAACCATCTCGCAATTTACGCAGCCGCTCCCACGGATCTTCTTTCAAAAAGCGCAAAGAGGCGTCGAAGGTGGCCCCACCCCAGCACTCTACGGCGTGGTAACCTACCTTATCCATCTTTTCAATGATCGGGAGCATCTGCTCCGTCGTCATTCTGGTCGCAATCAGAGACTGGTGTGCGTCACGAAGAACAGTCTCTGTGATTTTAATCGGTTTTTTCTCTATTACAGACATCTACCTATCCTCCTATACCATCTAATGTACTCCAAAGATTGCCATAAATACGCCGGCCGCCACCGCGGTACCGATTACGCCGGCCACGTTCGGTCCCATGGCGTGCATGAGCAGGAAGTTGGTCGGATCGGCCTCGGCACCCACCTTCTGGGATACGCGGGCCGCCATCGGCACCGCCGACACACCCGCAGAGCCGATAAGCGGATTGATCTTCCCGCCAGACAGCTTGCACATCAACTTACCGAAAAGTACTCCCGACGCCGTGCCCACCGCAAAGGCGATGAGTCCGAGGGCAACAATCTTCAGAGTATCGACTTTCAAAAAGGCTTCCGCACTGGTAGTGGCTCCCACGGACGTTCCAAGTAAAATGACCACGATATACATGAGGGCATTGGACGCAGTCTCCGTCAGCTGTTTCACCACGCCGGACTCCCGGAACAGATTGCCCAGCATGAGCATGCCGATCAGGGGCGCCGTGGACGGCAGTATCATCACCACCACAATCGTGACCACGATTGGGAACAGGATTCTCTCCAGCTTAGATACGGGACGAAGCTGCTCCATCTTGATTTTGCGCTCTTCTTCCGTGGTCAGCAGCTTCATGATTGGCGGCTGGATGATCGGCACCAGGGACATGTAGGAGTAAGCTGCCACGGCAATCGGTCCCATATACTGGGTCTGCCCCAGTTTTGACGCCAGAAAAAGAGACGTAGGCCCGTCGGCTCCTCCAATGATAGAGATGGCCGCTGCCGCCTTGTCACCAAATCCCATCAGTATCGCCATGATGTAGGCGCCGAAAATGCCAAACTGTGCCGCCGCCCCCAGAAGGAAGCTGATGGGATTGGCAATGAGTGGGCCAAAGTCCGTCATGGCGCCGACCCCGAGGAAAATCAGGGACGGCAGGATACTCCACTCATCCATCAGATAGAAAAAATGCAACAGACCGCCCTCTTCCATAATCGGCGGATACATATTTACGAGAAGCATGCCGAAAGAAATCGGCACCAGCAAAAGAGGCTCATATTCTTTTGCAATTGCCAGATACAGGAAAACACAAGCTATCAGAATCATCAGATAATTCCCCCAGGTGAGGGAGCAGAACGCTGTCTGCTGTAGCAGGTTTCCCAATGTTGATGTTATATATTCCATTTGGATGTACCTCCGGTCTCCCTAGTTTAACGTAGCCAAAACAGCTCCTGCTTCCACGGAATCTCCGACGGAAACATTGACGCTGGCCACCGTTCCGTCCTCCGGCGCCACCACCTCATTCTCCATCTTCATCGCCTCCAAAATTAAAAGCACCTGCCCTTTTTTCACCGACGTTCCCCCTGATACTCTGATATCCAGAATTTTTCCCGGCATCGGCGCATTCACCTTGATGTTTCCCTGGTTTCCTGCCGGTGCCGCCGACGCCTTCGGCGCTGCCGGAGCTTTCGCCACAGGTGCAGTCAAAACCGCAGACGTCGTACCTGCTCCCTTTTCCTCTACAGTGACATCATAAACTGTTCCGTTTACAGTAATTGTATAACTTTTCATTGTTCATCCTCCTATCATCCCCAAATCTTTCAACCACGTCTGCGCCGGATGGACCGCACGGTAAATCCGCTGCCGTCTCCCCGTCCTTCTTCTGCCCGCAAAGCCATGATGGCCGCTGTGATGACCGCCACAAGCTCTGTATCGCTCGTCACATTTTCCTCCTCCACCGGCAAAATTCCGCTGTCGGCAGAAAGCGTCCCCGGCCCTGTTTCCTCTGATTTCTTTTTCTCCAAAAATGCGGGCACATATTTTAACAATCCAATCACAAAGGAAATGAAAACCAATACCAGGAACACGATTCCCATCCCCATGAGCGTATTTATCCCCGCCTTTTGCATGCTGGCCTTCCCGCCACCTGCACCGGGAATCTCTGCATCAATGGCCATGATGGCCGAAAATGGATCCTGCTCTGCCAGGGCCTTATCAAAGGTGACCGCAAAGTTCAGGCTGGCATTGTCAAAATCTTCTGCCAGGTTGACCACAATCGTGTTCCCGACTTCCTCCACCCTGACTTCACTTTCTTCTTTAAACGCACCGATTTGCCCCTTGATTTCCTGCCACCCGGCATATTGCTTTAGCAGTTCCTCGTCGTTGATGAGGCCGCTGTCGATATATTCTTGAAAATCTGTTTCCTTCCAACTCTGGAAATAATACTGGGCAATCTGCGTCACATCCTCTTCACTGTAGGCAAAGACCGACTTTGCACAACATCCCAGCGCCAGTCCCAGGGAAAGAATCAGGACAAACACTTTACATCTGGACAAAATTTTCTTCATCGCTGTCTCTCCTCGCCTTATACTGTACCATGCTTCCTGCCCGGACGCCTCTCTCTTTTTGTAAACAACATATCAAAGGCATATATCAGATGCTTCCTCGTCTCCTCCGGGCAAATGATATTGTCAATATATCCTCTTTTGGCCGCAGATTCGCCGGAGCCTTGTAACTCTCGATATTCCTCTGCCTTATCCCGAAGCAGCAGGGCAGGATCAGACGCCGCTTTCAGCTCATCTGCATACATAATCTTCACCGCTTCCTGCGGATCCATCATACCAACCTCCGTGTCCGGGAGGGCAAATACCAAATCCGCCCCGATATGTCTGGAATTCATAGCGATATAGGCGCTTCCAAAGGCTTTCCCGACAATCACATTCACCTTAGGAACCGTCGCATTGGCAAAAGCGTAAGTAAGTTTTGCCACGGCCTTTGCCATGTCTTTTTCCTCACATTTAACAGCCTCATAACCGGCCACGTTGGTGAGAGTGAGCACCGGAATGTGAAAGGCATCGCAAAAGGATACGAAAGACTCCGCCTTTTTAGCCCCTCCGGTGGTGAAAAGAGCTTGGAAGCTCTCCGCCTCCTTGCCTTCCGCATCAAAAAGAGCCGTCCGGTTCGCCACTGCCCCCACCGTCATGTTATCTAAGCGTATAAATCCTGTAACCATATTTCTGGCATATTCTTTTTTTACTTCCATGAAGAAATGATCATCGGAAATCTCTGCCAAAGCCACGGCCGGATCCTTCACGGCAACCCCAAAGGACGGAACCTGGCGGTTCAGATCGTCTGTGGATTCTCCGCTGTGGAAATCCTCATCTTCATTGCTGGCCGGAAGAATAGAAATGAGACTGCGAATCTGCGCCAATGCCTCCCTCTCATCTTCGGCCACGAAATCCACCATCCCGGTCCTCGCCTGATAGGAGGCGGAACTGGTATCGCATTTTTCTATATAGTTGCCCTCCAGGGCATTGGGAGAATTCACAAACAGGCGACCTCCCTCTTTGGTCATAAAAGTAAAATCGCTGAGCGCCGCAGAAATGGCAGATCCTCCTGCACAGGTGCCAAATATGGCAGAAATCTGAGGAATGACGCCGGAGGCCATGGTCTGCTTCAGATAAAGCTCTCCAAAACCGGCCAGCGCATCTGTTGCCTCCTGAAGGCGAAGTCCTGCACAGTCAATCAGACCGATGACGGGAGCCGCCACCTTCAGCGCCATATCATAAATCCTTCCTATTTTTTTTGCGTGCATCTCACCCATGGAGCCGCCCAGCTGAGACGCATCCTGGCTGTACACATACACCAGGCTGCCATCAATGGTGCCGTATCCTGTGATAACGCCATCCGCAGGAATGGATTTTTCCTGCAAGTTGAAATCTGTGCTTCTCTTCGTCACACAAGCACCCATCTCAACAAAACTGTTTTCGTCAAGCAACGTCTTTACCCTGTCCATTGCTGACATTTGAGACATACTACTCATTTTTATCCCTCCAAGTTAAAATGATAACAAAATCAACTGGTGATTTTACCATAATCATTTTAGTATATTTCTCGCAGAAACTCAATGAAATGTTTCTCGACGTTTGTGTCAAGTAAACGTTGGCAATTTTTCTTTTGTTTTTCTTTCAAATGTTTT
>JAUNJG010000013.1 GCA_030533385.1 Eubacteriales bacterium
CCCAGGCACCGCAGGCAGCAGCTCAGGCTCCACAGGCAACGACCCAGGCTCCTCAGCAGACAGCAGCGGCAGAGCAGACCACACAGAACGCTCCAAAAAAAGTAAAAGCGGTAAAGACAAAGAGACTTCCGGGCTCTAAAGTGAGAGTATCATGGAAGAGAGATAAAAAGGCAAGTGGATATCAGGTTTCTTATTCTTACAAGAAGAAATTTAATTCTAAAGTAAAACACATCAACATTAAGAAAAATAAGAAAAATAAAGTAGTTCTTTCTAAATTGACCAAAGGAAAGAAAGTGTTTGTCAAGGTTCGTTCTTACAAGAAGGTAGACGGCAAGAAAGTTTACGGCGCTTACAGCAAGGTAAGTAAGATTAAAATAAAATAACGACCGATAAGCAAAGAAGGACAGGCTGTCGCACACAGAATGCTTCATCCGGCAGAAGTAGATGAAGAGAAAAAACGGAGGTGCGGCAGCCTTTGTATTCAGGAATATCCGGGAGATGCAAAAGGACGGAAGAAAGATATGGGGAAACAAAAAGGAAGAAAAATAACGGCAGTGATAGTGGCAGCCATACTGTTTATCGCTGCGTTGATATATTGTAATCAAGTAGAAAAAGTTGAGTTGGTTAGCACAGGCGGACAGAGTTATGAGAAGGCGGTGGTAAAAGAAATCATCGTGGACAACTTGCAGGAAGATGGAGAGCGCTATGGAAACCAGGAAGTGATTCTGGAAATCAAGACCGGCCCGATGGCGGGGCGGGAGATGAGGGCCATCAGTCCAAACGGCACGCTGTTCGGCGCCGCCTGCGAAGTGGGTATGAAGGTGATTGCCATCGTCAATGTCTCAGAGGATACAAGCTTGGTGACGGTGTACAGTCAGGACAGAACGGCGGCAATCTATGGGTTTGTGTTGTTTTTTGCCCTTGTGGTCTGTCTGGTTGGAGGAAAGAAGGGCGCTAAGGCAATGATCTGCCTTGCTTTTGACGGTATTGCCATTTTTTATATTTTATTTCCTCTGGTTTACCGAGGATTTTCTCCTGTGTGGGTGACCGTTTTCATATGCGTGCTGGCGACGCTGTTTATGATGATGATGATTGGAGGCGTGACGAGCAAGACGGTGTCGGCGACCGTCGGCACGACCTGCGGCGTGGTGGCGGCCGGTCTGTCGGCGTTAATCTTCGGACATTTTGCGGGAATCAGCGGCTATAACGTCTCGGACATTGAGACATTAAATTACATCGCCCAGCAAACCCCGATTCGTATCGGAGAGCTGTTGTTTTCCGGCATCATTTTATCGGCGCTGGGAGCCGTGATGGACGTGGGGATGTCCATCTCCTCCACCATTCAGGAACTCTATGAGACGAACCCTTCCATTGGGAAGAAGCAGTTGTTTCTTTCAGGGATTCATGTGGGAAGGGACGTGATGGGCACGATGGTGGACACGCTGATTCTCGCCTATGCGGGAGGCGCTCTTTCTACGCTGGTCACGAACTATGCTTATGATTTAAGTTATAATCAATTGATCAATTCTTATATTGTCGGCGTGGAAATTATGCAGGGCGTTGCGGGAAGTCTTGGCATCGTGCTGACAGTGCCGATTACGGCCGTCGTGTCCGTAGAATTAATATACCGCCGGAAGAAAAAGAAGGAGAAGACGAAGGAGCTGGATGCCATTGCCGGGTAGATGTGATAAAAGAGTAATAAAAGACAGCGTAGAAAGCATTTCTGCTCTCGGCGCTGTCTTTTTTCTTTGTAATGCCCGTCATTGGTATGGGACTGTTGTTGATAATATAGATTTTTATTCCACAACCTGAACCTTTAACATGTTGGTCGTTCCTGAGCGTCCGATCGGGACGCCGGAAGTGATGACGGTCAAATCTCCTTCTTTTAGATATCCCTGGTTTTTGCCGGCGGTGATGGCGCGCTCAAAGAGTACGAACACCTCCCATTCTTCTTTGAGAAGAATCGGGCGGACGCCCCAGGACAAGTTCAGCTGGCGGCACACTTTTTCTTCGATGGCGCAGCCGATGATGTCGCAGGCCGGGCGGAACCGGGAAATCATTCTGGCGGAAAATCCACTCTTTGTGACAGTTAAAATGGCTTTGGCGTTCAAATCATAGGCCGTGCTGCAGGTGGCGTGACAGATGGCGTCCGTGACACCCGGCTGCTCGTTGAGAGTCAGATTGTTAAACCGCTTCTGGTAGTTGATGGCCTGCTCTGTGCGCAGTGCAATCTTGGACATGGTTTTCAAAGCTTCTACCGGATAGGCGCCGGCGGCCGTCTCCCCGGACAGCATGATGGCGCTGGTGCCGTCGTAGATGGCGTTGGCAACGTCGGTAGTCTCCGCCCTGGTCGGACGAGGATTTTTCATCATGGAATCCAGCATCTGGGTGGCGGTGATGACAATCTTTCCGGCGGAACAAACTTTCTGGATAATCATTTTTTGTAAAATCGGGACGTCTTCCTCGGGAATCTCCACGCCCATGTCTCCCCGGGCGACCATAACACCGTCGGATGCCTCGATAATTTCGTCAATATTTTCAATGCCCTCGGCGTTTTCTACCTTGGCGATGATTTTAATATCTTCCCCGCCATTTTTCTTTAAGAGCTGGCGAATCTGGCGGACGTCTCCGGCATTTCTCGTGAAGGAGGCGGCGATGAAGTCAATGTCCTCCCGGATGCCGAAAAGAATGTCCTGACGATCCTTATCGCTTAAATACGGCATGGAAATCTTCACGCCCGGAAGGTTGACTCCTTTTCGGTTGGATATTTTTCCTCCGTTGACCGCCTGGCAGAGAGCGTCCTGTCCCTCGATGGAAAGCACTTTCAGTTCAATCAAACCATCGTCAATCAAAATGCTGGAACCAACAGAGATGTCTTTGATGAAGTCAGGGTAGGTCACGCTGACGATGGACTCATCACCGACCACATCTCTCGTAGTCAAACAAAACTTCTGTCCTTGTTTTAGTTGGATGCTGCCGTTTTTAAAAGTTTTGATGCGGATTTCCGGTCCTTTTGTGTCCAGAAGGCAGGCGATAGGTTTCTTGTGTTTCTTCCTGAGCGCCTTCACCTTGTCCATACGAACCTTTTGTTCCTCACAGGAATTGTGGGAAAAATTAAATCTGGCCACATCCATTCCTTCTATGACGAGCTGTTCAAGAATGTCATCCTTGTCTGTGGCCGGTCCCAGGGTACAGATAATTTTTGTTTTTCTCATGTTGTAATTACTCCTTGTTTTGGTTAGTACTGTTTTGTTTCGTAAACCGGGATAATCTGGCCTTCGATGGAAAAAACCATTGATTTTTCGGGCGGAGACTATCTTTCCGCCGATTTCCCGGGAAATTTTTACACATTTATTTTAAAGGAAACAGACAGATTGTCAATGAAATTTTCGTAAATTTCTGGAAAAGAGTGTAAGAGGAGGCGTCATGCGGGACAGGATGAAGAGTTTTTTTCATATTCTGCCGAAGGTTATTTTTATTGACAATGGGGGTGATGCAGGGTATTCTGTCAAAAAGAAAAAAGAAAGTAATTTATTGAAAAAAGTATTTTGGCAACGAAAAAAAGAGGAGGAAAAGCGAATGGATAGGCATAGAATAAAAAGAACGCTGTGGACGGGAGTTTTTGCCGTGGGGATGATTGGACTGAGCGGAAGAGTGGACGCGAGAGCGGCGGATTTATCAGAATACAATATTCCGGAAGGAACAAAACAGTTGGTGCTTGTGCAGTATAAAGGGAGGAGCAGGGGACGGTGCCGCTATTATGAGAAACGAAAGAGTGGAACATGGAAGAAAAAATGGGGATGCACCGCCTATATGGGAAGAAACGGGATACATAAAACGAGGGAGGGGGATGGGAGAACACCGTCGGGCAGATATGCGCTGGGGCAGGCTTTCGGGATTAAGAAAAATCCCGGAACGAAGATGCCTTATGTCACAGTGAATGAACAGCATTACTGGTGCGGCGATTCAGGCAGCAAATACTATAACCGGCTGATTCGCCGCGATGAAACCGGACATAGCTGTCGGGGAGAGCATCTCATAAAATACGGGGGTGCTTATCATTATTCTCTGTTTATTGAATATAATAAAGAAGGACGGGCAGGGAAGGGAAGCGCCATTTTTTTACACTGCTCCAGAGGAAGGGCGACGGCGGGCTGCGTGGCCATTCCGGAAAAGAAGATGAAGCGCCTGTTAAAAAGATTGCGCCCGGATGCCAATCCCCAGATTATCATTGAGTGATGAGAGGCCGTGGGTCTGAGGTGCTGTCTTTTGGAAAGTTTATTTGGCGCTGTGGCTTTTACGTCGGGAAAGGGCAGGTTGACAAATGGCAGGAGTGCGATTAAAATAATATAGAAATAAAAACTATATTATGTAGAAAGAAAAACGAAGAGGAGTTGCCATGGAATATAAGATTATCAGTGACGGATGCTGTGATTTAGAACAGGATATCATTGAGAAGTATCATTTGCATATCATCCCTTTTTATATTTCCTTTGATGAGGAGAATTATTATAAAGAAATTGAAGAGATAGGCATCCGTGAGGTGTACGACAGAATGGTGGGACAGCCGGATGTTTATCCTAAAACCTCCCTGCCGTCGGTGCAAAATTATATGGATGCCTTTGTGCATTATGTGGAACAGGGACAGCCGGTGATTTGTATTTGCTTTACGCCTTCGCTGAGCGGCTCCTACAACAGCGCCTGCAGTGCGAAGAAGATTGTCTGCGAGAAATATCCGGAGGCGAAAATAGCAGTCATCAATTCGGAGGCGGGTACGGTATCCCAGGGGTTGATGGTGATCGAGGCGGGAAGGATGCTTCGGGACGGCGTTCCCTACGAGGAATGTGTGGACATATTGGAGCGAATGAAAAAGACGAACCGGATTTTCTTTACCGTGGGAAATGTGGATTACCTGAAACATGGGGGGCGCATCGGCAAGCTCGCCAGTCTGGCGACCAGCGCACTGTCCTTAAAGCCGCTCATCACCCTTGTGGATGGGGTCATTGAGGCGTCAGGTATTGGGAGGAGCCGCAGGAAAACGATGCAAAAGACGGTGGAGCTTATGAAAAGACATTTTAAAGAGACGGGAGAATCGCCGGAAGATTACAGTTTTTCTGTCGGGTTTGGCTATGATGTGGAAGAAGGAAAACATTTTTATGAGACGGTTTCCCGGACGGTGGAGGAGATGGTTCCGGGCAGGGAAGTCATGCTCATTCAGATAGGAGCGACCATTGCCGTGCACACAGGCCCTCATGCCCTTGGCATCGGTATCATAAAAAAATATGAACATTTTCGGTGACGATGGGTCTTTGACCATGTGCCGCTGAAAATGGAGAGAAAAAGTGCGGGAAGAAAGCGGGAGAAGGTTCTTGTCACCCTCCTGAACCTGTGATATGATTAGTCGTAGCTAATTTGAGCTGCGGCTTTTTTTAGGCAGACGGGGAATATCCCTAAGTGAGACCGCAGGGGATGTCAAGGGTCATCCCTGTTTACAATTTACAGGAAAAAGAGGAATCAATCTATGTGGATAGCAGACCAATGGAAAGAATATGAAGTTATTGATTGCAGCGAGGGAGAAAAGCTGGAACGGTGGGGCAGGTATCATCTGCTTCGTCCGGATCCGCAGGTCATCTGGAACACGCCCAGGGAAGACAGGCGGTGGAGAAAGCTAAATGCCCACTATCATCGGAGCAGGCGAGGCGGCGGCGAGTGGGAATTTTTTGATTTGCCGGAGCAGTGGGATATCCATTACAAAAATCTCACCTTTCATTTGAAGCCTTTTAGCTTCAAACATACCGGACTGTTTCCGGAGCAGGCGGTAAACTGGGACTGGTTTTCTGAAAAAATCAGGAATGCGGGCCGTCCGGTGAAGGTGCTGAATCTTTTTGCCTACACGGGAGGAGCGACTTTGGCGGCGGCGGAGGCGGGAGCTTCCGTGACCCATGTGGATGCCTCCAAGGGCATGGTGACCTGGGCAAAAGAAAATGCGCTGGCCTCCGGCCTGAAAGAGGCTCCCATCCGATGGCTGGTGGATGACTGCGTGAAATTTGTGGAGAGAGAAATTCGTCGGGGCAATCATTATGACGGCATCATCATGGATCCGCCGTCTTATGGCAGAGGCCCGAAGGGAGAGATCTGGAAGATAGAAGAAAAGATTTACTCCCTCGTCTGCCTGTGTGAAAAGCTTCTTTCTGAGAAACCGCTGTTTTTCCTGATCAATTCTTATACGACAGGATTGCAGCCGGCGGTGCTTTCTTACATGCTGGGAAGTGCGGTGGCAAAGAAGCATGGAGGTGTTGTCCGGGCGGAGGAGATTGGGCTGCCCGTATCCTCCAACGGTCTGGTGCTGCCCTGCGGCGCTTCCGGAAGGTGGGAGCGGTGATGAAAACAAGAAAAACGGCCATGTACGGATTGTTTTTGGCGCTGGCTTTGGTGGCGGCTTATTTGGAGAGACTTCTTCCCGTCAACTTGGGAGTGCCCGGCGTGAAGCTGGGGCTTGCCAACATCGTGACGATGATTTTGCTCTACACGGTGGGAGTTTCGGGTGCAGTGGGCGTCAGCACAGCCAGGGTGCTGTTGTCGGGCATCTTGTTTCACAATGGGTTTGCCATGGTCTATGCGGCGGCGGGGGCGGCTTCCAGTATGCTCGCCATGACGCTGCTGAAAAAGACAAAACGGTTTTCCGAGGTGGGCGTCAGCGTTGCCGGTGGCGTGTTTCATAACGTGGGACAGATTCTGGTGGCAGCGGTCGTGCTGGAGACCGGCGCTCTGTTTTATTATTTACCGATATTGATTCTGTCCGGCCTTGGGGCGGGTGTTGCCATCGGTGTTTTGAGTGGAATCCTCATAAGGAGGCTGGAGTCGGTGATTCGCCAGGCCATGGAATCCTAAGAGGGGGGTGTCGGCGGAATGTCTGCGCAGCGTCCTTCCTTTAAGAGGAAGAATGTTCACGAAAAAAGACCGCCCTGCGGTGAGCGAAGGCCAGGGGCGGTTCATGTCGTTTGAGAAGGAAAAGGAAAAACATGAGAAGAAAAGAGAAGAATAAAAAATGGAAGGTGCTTGCGGCGTGGGGGCTTTTGGTTTTTCTGACCGGGTGTGCTGGAGGAGGGCTGTCCTCCAAAACGAGGCAGGAACCTGGAAGTTCTACGACAAAGGAAGAACGATTTTCCAAAACAGATTTTGTGATGGATACCGTGCTGCAAATGACGATTTATGGCCGGACTGATTACAGCGATGAAATCAAAGAGAAGCTGTCTGCGGCGGAGACGGAAGAGTTGTCCTGGAGACAGGCGGACAGCGAAGTTTTCCTGCTGAATCAAAGATGCAGCGAGGGGGAGACGGTGGAGATGACGGAAGCGTTTTCCGGCTGGGCGGAGGCTTCCCTCTCTCTGGCACAAAAAAGCGGTGGTGCTTTTGACCCCACCATCGGAAATCTCACCAGACTGTGGGATGTTGAGGGGGAGAACCCGACGGTTCCCGATAAGTCGGAGATTCAGGCCGTGATGGAGAGTGTCGGTTATGAGGCCATTAATATAGAAGGAGAGCAGCCTCAGGGAGGAAGAAGGCGGATATCCATGAAAGATGGGGTAACTCTCGATCTGGGGGCGGTAGGAAAGGGAATCGGCTGTGACATAGCCGGAGAGATTCTCGGCGGAAAACGTGATGTGCAGGGCGCCGTCATCGCCGTCGGCGGAAGCATTCTCACCTACGGAAGCAAGCCCGGCGGGGAACCTTGGAGCGTGGCCATCCGGGACCCTGAGGGTGCGGAGGGAGAGTATGTGGGCGTCATAAAGCTAGAAGGAAACGCTTTTGTCTCCACCTCCGGTGATTATGAGAAATTTTTCGTGGAGGATGGAAAGAAGTACCATCATATTATGGATCCGTCCACCGGGTATCCGTCGGAGAGCGATGTAAGCTCCGTAACCGTCGTGTGCGTGCCGGGGAAAACAAAAGGAAAGTACCCGGGGTTGTTATCCGACGGCCTTTCCACCGCCTGCTTTGTGCTGGGCACCGAGAAAGGAAAAGCACTCCTTGAAGAGTATGGCGCAGAGGGCGTGCTGATTGACAAGGAGAACAATGTGACAGTGACCGACGGCCTTGCCGGCTCTTTGGAACTGTTTTGAAAAAAATGTAAAATGTACTTGCATTTTTTTGGATTGTGTGTATAATATTAAATGTTGTGTGACATGATAGCTGAGAAGCGTGAGGTTGCTGCGCATCTGCCGGACAGAGGACGCAGGTTTTCCGTGGAGCGAATGTCAAGTTAAGGAAACTGGCGACAAGTCACTGTACAAACAGTTACAATCTACAGATGCGTAGAGACGCAGTGTGATATCAAAGATGATACACACGGAGGAGTGTACAGTCACCGCTTGTCGTACTGAAAATTAAGTGCGAAAAGGAGGCGACTTTTTTTATGGCAAGTCAAATTATGAGAATCACGTTAAAAGCGTACGATCATCAATTAATCGATGCTTCTGCAAAGAGCATTATCGAAACTGTAAAGAAAACAGGATCCAAGGTGAGCGGCCCGGTACCGATGCCTACCAAAAAAGAGGTAGTTACCATCTTAAGAGCGGTTCATAAATACAAAGATTCCAGAGAACAGTTCGAGCAGAGAACACACAAAAGATTAATTGATATCATCACACCAACGCAGAAAACAGTTGATGCTTTATCAAGACTTGAAATGCCGGCAGGTGTTTACATCGATATCAAGATGAAAAACAAATAAGAAGGTCCTATGGCTAGTATGATTGCCGATACGCAGTGTGCGTGGTAATCCGCTGTAGACTAGTATGATTGCCTCTGGAGCATACAGGAGCAATCCGCTGTAGAAATTAGGAGGAAGACGAAATGAAAAAGGCTATTTTAGCAACAAAAATCGGTATGACTCAAATCTTTGCAGAAGGTGGAGAGTTAATTCCGGTTACCGTATTACAGGCTGGTCCTTGTGTGGTAACACAGGTTAAAACAATGGAAAATGACGGTTACAGCGCTGTACAGGTTGGCTTCCAGGATATGAGAGAAAAATTATCCACAAAGCCAATGAAAGGTCATTTTGAAAAAGCAGGTACATCCGTAAAGAGATATGTACAGGAATTTAAGCTGGATGATGCAGAAAGCTACAGCTTAGGTCAGGAAATCACCGCTGACATCTTCGAAGTTGGTGATAAAGTTGATGCAACTGCTATTTCAAAAGGTAAAGGTTTTCAAGGTGCTATCAAGAGACACGGACAGCATACCGGTCCTAAGACACATGGTTCCAAATACCATCGTCATGCAGGTTCCAACGGTATGGCATCTGACCCATCCAAGGTTATGAAAGGCAAAAAGATGCCTGGACATATGGGCCATGTCAAAGTGACTGTTCAGAATCTTGAAGTAGTTAAAATAGATGCGGAAAACAATGTTATTTTGGTAAAAGGCTCCGTTCCGGGACCGAAGAAATCCCTTGTAACATTGAAAGAGACAGTGAAAGCGTAGGCGCTTGAGGAAGGAGGAACTTACAAATGGCATCAGTATCTATGTATAATATGGAAGGTGCTCAGGTTGGTACAATCGAGTTAAGCGATTCTATCTTTGCAGTGCCGGTAAACGAACATTTAATTCATCAGGCTGTTGTAGCACAGCTTGCAAATAAACGCCAGGGTACACAGAGCGCAAAAACCCGTGCGGAAGTACGAGGAGGCGGAAGAAAGCCGTGGAGACAGAAAGGAACAGGTCACGCAAGACAGGGTTCCATCCGTGCGCCGCAGTGGACAGGCGGTGGAGTGGTATTCGCACCGAAGCCAAGAGACTACTCCGTAAAGATGAACAAAAAAGAAAAACAGCTCGCTATGAAATCTGTTTTGACTGAGAAAGTCAATGAAAATAAATTCATCGTGCTGGATGAGTTAAAGCTGACAGAAATCAAGACAAAACAGGTGAAAGCGGTTTTAGATAATCTGAAAGTTGAGAAGGCTCTGATTGTGACAAAGGAAAAAGACGATGTTGTGATCAAGTCCGCAAACAACTTACCAAAAGTAAAAACGGCTGCTCTGAACAACATCAATGTATATGACATTCTCAAATACGACACAGTGGTTGTTACAAGAGAAGCAGTTGCAACGA
Source organism: Eubacteriales bacterium (assembly GCA_030533385.1). Taxonomy (GTDB): domain Bacteria; phylum Bacillota; class Clostridia; order Lachnospirales; family Lachnospiraceae; genus Anaerobutyricum. The sequence goes on from JAUNJG010000013.1 coordinate 10,114, forward strand.
TTGAGGAGGTATACGCATAATGGCAGATTTAAAATATTATGACGTCATTTTAAAACCAGTCGTTACAGAAAAAAGTATGACTGCTATGGCAGAAAAGAAATATACATTCTATGTAAATCCGGACGCAACCAAGACACAGGTAAAAGAAGCTGTGGAAAAAATGTTTGAAGGAACAAAGGTTGCTTCAGTCAACACCATGAACGTAAAGGGCAAAAAGAAAAGACGCGGTATGGTTTACGGAAGAACTGCCGCAAAGAAGAAAGCCATCGTTCAGCTCACAGAGGAGAGCGCAGATATTCAGGTATTTGAAGGTCTGTAAAAGATAACTATTGCAAACTATACGCATAAAAGCGTGATACTAAATATTCGGAGACGAAAGGAGAGACAGTAATGGGAATCAAAACTTATAACCCATATACACCTTCCAGAAGACATATGACCGGTTCTGATTTTTCAGAGATTACAAAAACCACCCCTGAAAAATCCCTGACATATTCTTTAAAAAAGAATTCCGGTCGTAACAATCAGGGTAAAATCACAGTAAGACATCGCGGAGGCGGCGTCAGAAGAAAATACAGAATGATCGACTTTAAGCGCAACAAGGACGGCATTCCGGCTAAGGTTGTTGCCATTGAGTACGATCCAAACAGAACAGCAAACATCGCTTTGATCTGCTATGCGGACGGCGTAAAATCCTACATTATCGCACCGTACAAGCTGGAAGTTGGCGCTACACTGATGAACGGACCGGAAGCAGAAATCCACGTTGGAAACTGCCTGCCGCTGGCAAACATCCCGGTTGGTACGGAAGTTCACAACATAGAGCTGTATCCGGGAAGAGGCGCACAGATGGTTCGTTCCGCCGGTAACTCTGCACAGCTTATGGCAAAGGAAGGAAAGTACGCAACTTTGAGACTTCCATCCGGCGAGATGAGAATGGTACCTTTAAACTGCCGCGCAACCATCGGCCAGGTTGGCAACATCGACCATGACCTGATCAACATTGGTAAGGCGGGACGGAAGCGTCACATGGGTATTCGCCCAACAGTCCGCGGTTCCGTTATGAACCCGAACGACCATCCACACGGTGGTGGTGAAGGTAAGACCGGTATCGGACGTCCGGGTCCATGTACTCCATGGGGTAAACCTGCTCTGGGTCTGAAGACCAGAAAGAAAAACAAACAGTCCAATAAGATGATTGTAAGAACAAGAGACGGAAAAAACGTGAAATAAATAGGAGGTAACACATGGCTCGTTCATTGAAAAAAGGACCATTTGCTGATAAAAGCTTATTAAAAAAAGTAGATGAGATGAATAAGTCCGGCGACAAGAGCGTGATTAAAACATGGTCTCGCCGCTCGACCATTTTCCCGACCTTCGTTGGTCATACATTTGCCGTACATGACGGAAGAAGACATGTGCCTGTATATGTGACAGAAGATATGGTAGGACATAAATTAGGAGAGTTTGTTTCCACCAGAACTTACAGAGGCCACGGCAAAGACGAGAAGAAGAGTAAAGTAAGATAGTGATAGACTGAAAGGAGGGTTCATCCATGGCAAAAGGACATAGATCCCAAATAAAAAGACAGAGAAATGCGAATAAAGATACCAGACCATCTGCAAAGCTTTCTTACGCAAGATGTTCTGTGACAAAAGCTTGTTTCGTTCTGGATGCCATCAGGGGCAAGGACGTGGAGACAGCTTTGGGTATTTTAGAATATAATCCAAGATATGCATCTGAAATCATTTGCAAATTATTGAAATCCGCCATCGCAAATGCGGAGAACAATAATGGAATGAGCAAAGAGAACCTTTACATTGCAGAGTGTTATGCAAATAAAGGACCGACAATGAAAAGAATCAGAGCCAGAGCACAGGGAAGAGCTTACAGAATCGAGAAAAGACAGAGCCACATCACTATTGTTCTGGATGAAAGATAAGGAGGTTTACAATGGGACAGAAAGTTAATCCTCATGGTTTAAGAGTCGGAATCATCAAGGATTGGGATTCAAGATGGTATGCAGACAAGGATTTTGCAGACAATCTTGTAGAAGATGATAAAATCAGAAAATATATCAAGAAAAGATTATACAGCGCAGGAATTTCCAGAACAGAGATTGAGAGAGCTTCCGGCCGCTTAAAACTTATCATTCACACTGCGAAGCCGGGTGTCGTTATCGGACGTGGCGGCTCCGCAATCGAGGAATTAAAGAAAGAGCTTCAGAAACTGACAGACAAGAAGCTCATGATTGAAATCAAAGAAGTAAAAAGATACGATGTAGATAAAGATGCTCAGCTGGTGGCAGAGAACATCGCACAGCAGTTGGAAAACCGTATTTCCTTCCGTCGTGCCATGAAATCCTGCATGCAGAGAACCATGAGAAATGGCGCTTTGGGTATCAAGACTTCCTGTTCAGGACGTCTGGGTGGAGCAGATATGGCTCGTACAGAGTTTTACAGCGAGGGAACCATTCCTCTGCAGACATTGAGAGCAGATATTGATTATGGTTTTGCAGAAGCCGACACCACATACGGAAAAGTTGGTGTGAAGGTTTGGGTTTACCATGGTGAAGTACTTCCTACAAAGGAAACTAAGGAAGGGAGCGATAAATAATGTTAATGCCTAAAAGAGTGAAACGCCGTAAACAGTTCCGTGGCTCCATGGCTGGAAAGGCGACAAGAGGAAATAAAATTACTTACGGAGAATATGGAATCGTTGCCCAGGATCCGGCATGGATTAAATCCAACCAGATTGAGGCAGCCCGTATCGCAATGACCCGTTATATGAAGCGTGGCGGTAAAGTTTGGATCAAGATTTTCCCGGACAAGCCGGTTACAGCAAAACCTGCGGAAACTCGTATGGGTTCCGGAAAAGGTTCTCTGGAGTATTGGGTAGCAGTCGTAAAACCGGGACGCGTAATGTTTGAAGTTGCGGGAGTACCTGAAGAAACAGCGAGAGAAGCTTTGCGTCTTGCAATGCACAAGTTGCCAGTAAAATGTAAAATCGTTTCTCGTGCAGAGTTAGAAGGCGGTGATAACAGTGAAAAGAACTAAGTATGTAGAAGATTTAAGAACAAAATCCATCGCAGAACTTAATGATGAATTAGTAGCTGCTAAAAAGGAATTATTCAATTTAAGATTCCAGAACGCAACAAACCAGTTAGATAACACCAGCAGAATCAAAGAAGTCAGAAGAAACATTGCCAGAATTCAGGGAATTATTGTAGAACGCAAGGATGCTGAGTAATCGGAAAGGAGGAATTGTTGTGGAAAGAAACCTGAGAAAGACTCGTGTAGGTCTCGTGACAAGCGACAAAATGGATAAGACAATCGTTGTCAGCGTTACTGATAACGTAAAACATCCTTTGTACGGTAAAATCGTAAAAAGAACGTATAAATTAAAAGCACATGATGAGGAGAATCAGTGCAAGATCGGTGATAGAGTAAAAGTTATGGAGACAAGACCGTTATCCAAAGACAAGAGATGGAGACTGGTTGAGATTGTTGAAAAAGCTAAATAGTTAGCACGGAAGGAGATAAGAGCATGATCCAACAAGAATCAAGACTTAGAGTTGCTGACAATACGGGAGCAAAAGAACTTCTTTGCATCCGTGTGCTGGGCGGCTCAACAAGAAGATATGCTAATATCGGTGATATTATCGTTGCTACGGTTAAAGATGCAACACCAGGCGGTGTTGTGAAGAAGGGCGACGTTGTGAAAGCCGTTGTTGTTCGTACAAAAAAAGGCGCTCGCCGTAAAGACGGTTCCTATATTAAATTTGACGAAAATGCTGCTGTAATCATTAAAGATGATATGAACCCAAGAGGAACCCGTATTTTTGGACCGGTTGCCAGAGAACTTCGTGAAAAGAAATTCATGAAAATCGTTTCCTTAGCACCGGAAGTATTATAAGGAGGTATTTTCGTGGCTCAGAAGATTAAAAAAGACGATATGGTAAGAGTGATTGCCGGTAAAGATGTCGATAAAGAAGGAAAGGTAATCGCCGTTGACGCAAAAAAACACAGAGTAATCGTGGAAGGCGTTAATATGCTTACAAAACATACAAAACCTAGTATGCAGAATCAGGCTGGCGGAATCGTTCATCAGGAAGGACCGATTGACGTGTCCAACGTAATGCTTCTTCACAAAGGTCAGCCAACCAGAGTTGGTTTCAAATTTGTTGACGGCAAAAAAGTACGTTTCGCGAAATCCACTGGTGAGGTTATTGACTAATTTAAGAGAGGAGGCTGACAAAGTTGAGTAGACTCAAAGAAATGTATGACAGCGAAGTAAAAGCTGGCATGATGAAAAAATTTGGCTATAAAAATGAAATGCAGATTCCAAAGCTCGTAAAGATTGTTGTCAATATGGGTGTTGGTGACGCAAAAGAAAACCATAAATTATTGGATGCAGCTGTAAAAGATATGCAGACGATCACAGGTCAGAAGGCAGTCATCTGTAAAGCGAAAAAATCAGTTGCGAACTTTAAATTAAGAGAAGGAATGCCTATCGGTTGTAAGGTTACATTAAGAGGCGAAAAGATGTATGAATTTGCTGATCGTCTTATCAACCTTGCTTTACCTCGGGTACGTGACTTCAGAGGTGTAAATCCTAACGCATTTGACGGAAGAGGTAATTACGCACTTGGTATCAAGGAACAGCTTATCTTCCCTGAGATTGAGTACGATCAGGTAGAAAAGGTCAGAGGTATGGACGTAATTTTCGTTACGACAGCACAGACCGATGAGGAAGCACGCGAGTTACTTACGTTATTCGGAATGCCATACGCAAAATAGTTAGGAGGATTTCTAATGGCTAAAAAAGCAATGAAAATCAAACAGCAGCGCAAACAGAAATTTTCTACAAGAGAATATTCTCGCTGTAAAATTTGTGGCCGTCCACATGCTTATCTTAGAAAATACGGAATTTGCAGAATTTGCTTCCGTGAATTAGCATACAAAGGTCAGATCCCTGGAGTGAAAAAAGCAAGCTGGTAAAATGAATCAGGAAGGAGGCAATTTAATATGACAATGAGCGATCCGATTGCAGATATGCTTACAAGAATCCGTAACGCAAACACTGCAAAGCACGATACCGTAGATGTTCCTGCATCTAAAATGAAACTTTCCATCGCAGAGATTCTTCTGAAAGAAGGATACATTAAAAGCTTCGATTTAATCGAAGATGGTATGTTTAAGACAATCCGTATCACATTAAAATACGGTGCAGATAAAAACGAAAAAATTATTTCCGGTCTGAAGAAAATTTCCAAACCGGGTCTCAGAGTTTACGCTAACGCTGAAAATCTTCCGAGAGTGTTCAATGGACTGGGCGTAGCTATCATTTCCACCAACAAGGGCGTTGTGACGGACAAGGAAGCTCGCGCCATGAACGTGGGTGGCGAAGTACTCGCATTTGTTTGGTAGAATCACTGAATATTATATAGATACAACTGCTGAAAACAGAAAAGACCCGCTGGTCTTTTCCGACAATTTAAGGAGGTGCGCTATGTCACGAATTGGTAGATTACCTGTAGAGATTCCTGCTGGCGTTGAAGTGACGATTGCAGAGAATAATGTAGTGACTGTAAAAGGTCCTAAGGGAACACTCACCGAGAGTCTTCCTGTGGAGATGGACATTAAAAAAGAAGAAAACCGGGTGATTGTCACAAGACCGAACGACTTAAAGAAAATGAAATCTTTGCACGGTCTGACAAGAACCCTGATTGCAAATATGGTAACAGGTGTTACAAAAGGATATGAAAAAGTTCTGGAAATCAACGGTGTTGGTTACAGAGCGCAGAAACAGGGCAAAAAACTGATTCTCTCCCTTGGTTATTCTCATCCTGTAGAGATGGAAGACCCAGAAGGTCTGGAGTCCGTTCTGGAAGGACAGAACAAGATTACCATCAAAGGTATTGACAAGCAGAAGGTTGGTCAGTACGCAGCCGAAATTAGAGAAAAGAGAAAACCGGAGCCATATAAGGGCAAAGGTATCAAGTACGCTGATGAGGTTATCAGACGTAAGGTTGGTAAGACAGGTAAGAAATAATTAGGAGGACGTAAGAATGATTAGAAAAAAATCAAGAAGTGAAGTTCGTGTTAAAAAACATAGAAGACTTCGTAACCGTATTAGCGGAACCGCTTCTACTCCACGTTTGGCCGTATTTAGAAGCAACAATCATATGTACGCTCAGATTATTGACGACGTCGCTCAGCACACTCTCGTTTCTGCTTCTACCGTACAGAGCGAAGTAAAAGCAGACTTGGAAAAAACAAACGATGTTGCGGCAGCAGCACATCTGGGAACAGTGATTGCAAAACGGGCTTTGGAAAAAGGTATCACTACCGTCGTATTTGACAGAGGTGGATACATTTACCAGGGTAAAGTTCAGGCACTCGCAGATGCAGCCCGCGAAGCTGGACTGAAATTCTAACAAGGAGGATATAACATGAAGCGTGAATTAATTGATGCAAGTCAATTAGAATTGCAGGAAACTGTAGTAGCAATCAAACGTGTTACTAAGGTAGTAAAGGGTGGACGTAATATGCGCTTTGCTGCATTAGTAGTAGTTGGTGATAGAAACGGTCATGTTGGAGCTGGTTTGGGCAAAGCCATCGAAATTCCTGAAGCAATCCGCAAAGGAAAAGAGGATGCCATGAAAAAACTGGTGAAGGTACCGGTAAACGAAGCCGGTTCTATTCCACATGATTTCATCGGAAAATTCGGCAGCGCATCCGTACTGCTGAAGAACTCTCCGGAAGGTACCGGTATCATCGCCGGCGGCCCTTCCCGTGCCGTTTTGGAGCTGGCAGGATACAAAAACATCCGTTCCAAAGCATTAGGCTCCAACAACAAACAGAACGTGGTTATGGCAACCATCGAAGGTCTGAAAAACATTAAGACTCCGGAAGAGGTTGCAAGACTTCGTGGAAAATCCGTTGACGAACTCTAAAAGGAGGGATGAAAGATGGCAGATAAATTAAAAATCACATTAGTTAAGTCTCCTATCGGTGCGATCCCAAAACATAAAGCAACGGTGAAAGCGTTAGGACTTAACAAAGTAAACAAGACAGTTGAAATGCCTGATAACGATGCGATTCGTGGCATGATTTGGCATGTAAAGCATCTGGTAAAAGTAGAAGAAATTTAATTGCAGATAAGGAGGTACCCGTAAATGAATTTATCCAATTTACATCCTGCTGCAGGTTCTAAACACAGCGATGCTTTCCGCGTTGGCCGTGGTCACGGTTCAGGAAACGGAAAGACTGCAGGCAGAGGACAAAAAGGCCAGAAGGCTCGTTCCGGCGGAAAAGTTCGCGTAGGTTTTGAAGGCGGACAGATGCCTTTATACAGACGAATCCCTAAGAGAGGATTCACATGCATCAATACCAAGCACATCATCGGAATCAATGTTTCCGAGCTGGAAAGATTTGATGCAGACAGTGTTGTTACTGTTGAGACGTTGAGAGAGGCCGGATTGGTGAAAAACTCTTTTGATGGTGTAAAAATTCTTGGAAATGGAGATTTGAGCAAAAAGCTTACAGTTCAGGTGAACGCTTTCTCAAAAGGCGCTGTTGCCAAAATTGAAGCTGCTGGCGGAAAAGCCGAGGTGATTTAATGTTTGAAACTCTCAGAAATGCTCTGAAAGTAAAGGACATCAGAAAAAGACTCCTGTTCACATTCTTCGTTCTGATTATAACAAGACTGGGCAGTCAATTGCCGATTCCGGGAATTGACAGCGCCCAGATTAGTGAATATTTGAATTCTCTTTTGGGAGATTCTTTTAATCTGTTGAATTCCTTTACCGGCGGCTCGTTTGAATCAATGTCTGTTTTTGCATTGAACGTAACGCCGTACATCACATCTTCCATTATTATCCAGCTTCTCACCATCGCCATTCCGGCGCTGGAAGAGCTGCAAAGAGATGGGGAAGATGGACGCAAGAAGATAAACAATATTACAAGATTTGTAACGTTGGGATTGGCTCTTTTGGAGAGCGCCGGTCTTGCTATCGGTTTTGGAAGGCAGGGGTTGCTTTCGGATTTCAGCCCTCTGGTTGTAACAGAAATGATTGTGTGTCTGACCGCAGGCGCAATTTTTGTCATGTGGCTGGGAGAACAGATTACAGATAAGGGAATCGGAAATGGTATTTCCATCATTCTTCTGATTAACATCGTCTCCCGCATACCGAGTGATTTTTATGGCTTATACCAGAAGTTTATCGAAGGAAAACAGATTGGCAACATTGTGATTGCCCTGGCAGTCATCCTTTTTGTCATCGTCGGAACCTTCGTGTTTACCATTCTTTTGAATGATGCAGAAAGAAAAGTTCCGGTACAGTATTCCAAAAAACTTCAGGGAAGAAAACAGATTGGCGGACAGGGTTCCGTTTTGCCTATCAAGGTGAACACGGCGAGCGTCATTCCTATCATCTTTTCCTCCTCACTGCTACAGTTTCCACTGGTGATCAAACAGCTGGTGGGAGCGAATCCTGACGGGATTCCGGGATTTATTTTTGATTGTCTGAATCAGGCGAACTGGTGCAGTCCGGAGCATCCGGAGCGTTCCGTGGGATTGGTAGTATATCTTTTGCTCACCGTATTATTTGCATATTTTTATACCTCCATCACTTTCAACCCGCTGGAGATTGCAAACAATATGAAAAAGCAGGGTGGTTTTATTCCGGGAATCCGTCCGGGTAAACCTACGGTGGATTATCTTACCAGGATTTTAAATTATATTATTTTCGTTGGAGCCATCGGCCTGTGTATCATCGCAGTCATTCCGATTTTCTTCAATGGATTTTTCGGGGCGAATGTTTCCTTCGGAGGAACGTCCCTCATCATTATCGCCGGCGTTGTGCTGGAAACAATCAAACAAATTGAGTCCCAGATGCTTGTAAGACACTATACAGGTTTTCTGAGTGATTGATAGATGAAAAAGAAAGCTGTCATTGCATGTTCACAGCAGTTTGCTGTGGGATGCAGGGGCAGTTTTTTTCGTTGATAAAAGACAAAGAGTTCTTTTTGAAGGGTAATATTTTGTCTTATTTGGCAAACTGATAAAAATGTATAATTTACAATTTGGTAAAAATGCGGTAATATATATGCATAGAAACAAGCGATAGATGACAGGTGTATTTGTATATTTTAGTAAAATGTACAACCTTTTTTTGTGCGTATTTATACAATAGACCTCTCAGTTATCCTATGGGCAAAGCAAATGGAGGTAAAATATCATGTATGACATTATTGTAATTGGTGCTGGAGTTACCGGTACTTGTATCGCCAGAGAGCTTTCAAAGTACCAGGTAAAAATGTGCGTCATCGACAAGGCGGATGATGTGGCATCCGGAACTTCTAAGGCGAACAGTGGTATTGTCCACGCAGGGTATGACTGCAAGCCGGGAACGTTGATGGCGAAGTTAAATGTTCGCGGAAATGAGTTGTTATACCAGCTGGCGGAGGAACTGGATTTCCCGATTAAGAAAAATGGTTCCCTGATCGTCTGTACGGTGGAATCAGAGCGTGGAAAATTAGACCAGCTGTTAGCACAGGCCGATGCCAATGGTGTGCCGGATGCAAGAATCGTAGAAAGAGAAGAGCTTTTATCCATGGAGCCAAATCTGACTCCAAATGCTGTTGCTGCATTGTATGTTCCTACCGGTGGAATTATTTGCCCATTCAATCTTGCCATCGCAATGGGTGAAAATGCCGCTGTGAACGGCTGCGAGTTTAAATTTGAGACAGAAGTGCAGGATATCGTGAAAAAGGACGGTTACTATGAGGTGGTGACCGACAAAGGCACTTTTGAGGCGAAAGGTGTGGTCAATGCTGCCGGTGTTTACGCCGACAAAATGCATAACATGGTAAGTGAAAATAAAATGACCATCGTTGCCCGCAAGGGTGAATATCTGCTGATGGACAAAGAACTGGGTGATTATTTCAGCGCCACCATCTTCCCTCTGCCAGGACCGATGGGCAAAGGTGTTCTGACTGCTCCTACCATCCACGGTAATATGTTTGTTGGGCCTTCCGCGACGGACATCGAGGATAAAGAGGGAGTCAACACCACACAGGATATCATCAACGATTTGGTTAGCAAGGCATCTGCGAGCCATCTGACAAAAGACCGCCTGCCGATGGGCAAGGTGATTACCTCCTTTGCAGGTCTTCGTGCCCACGAAGCAAACCATGAGTTCATTGTGGAAGAAGTGGCGGACGCGCCGGGATTTTTCGATGCAGCAGGTATCGAATCTCCGGGTCTGACCAGTTCTCCGGCCATCGCAGAGATGTTGGTAGGTATTATCCAGGAAAAATATCACTTCCCTGTGAATGAAAACTTTGTGGCAAAACGAAAAGGTATCGTTCACATGGAAGATTTGACCTTAGAAGAAAAGAACGCATTAATCAAAGAAAAACCGGAATACGGCAGCATCGTATGCCGCTGTGAGATGGTGACAGAAGGCGAGATTATGGACGCCATCAACCGTCCGATCGGAGCAAAATCACTGGATGGCATCAAACGTCGTACCCGTCAGGGCATGGGTCGCTGCCAGGCTGGTTTCTGTACTCCAAGGACCATGGAAATTCTTTCAAGAGAGCTTGGTATTCCTATGACAGAAATCACCAAAAAAGGTGAAGGTTCCAACATGTTAGTAGGAAAAATTAAAGAAGACTGAGGAAGACTGAGATTGAAAGAAAGGGAGGATTTATACTATGAAATCATATGATGTCATAATCGTCGGCGGAGGCCCGGCCGGACTTGCTGCCGCTATCGCTGCTAAAAAAGAAGGAATTGACAGTATTTTAATTATCGAGAGAGATAATCAGCTCGGTGGTATTTTGAACCAGTGTATTCACAACGGATTCGGTCTTCACACCTTTAAGGAGGAACTGACAGGTCCGGAATATGCATCCCGCTTCATCGACCAGGCGGCGGAGCTGAACATTGAATATAAATTACATACCATGGTTTGCGACATCTCCAAAGAGAAGGTTGTCACAGCCATGAACCGTGAGGAAGGTATTGTGATGTATCAGGCAAAGGCAGTTGTCCTTGCCATGGGATGCCGGGAAAGACCGCGTGGAGCGCTGAACATTCCGGGATATCGTCCGGCAGGTATTTACTCCGCCGGTACTGCACAAAGGCTTGTCAACATGGAAGGATTTATGCCGGGTAAGAAGGTTGTTATCCTCGGTTCCGGCGATATCGGCCTGATTATGGCAAGACGTATGACCTTCGAGGGTGCGGACGTTCAGGTTGTGGCAGAGGTTATGCCATATTCCGGCGGATTGAAGAGAAATATTGTACAGTGTCTTGACGATTACGACATTCCGTTGAAGCTTAGTCACACGGTCATCGACATCGAAGGAAAAGACCGTCTGACGGGTGTGACCATCGCCGAGGTAGGACCGGACAGAAAGCCAATCCCGGGAACAGAGGTTCATTATGACTGTGATACCTTGCTTCTCTCCGTTGGACTGATTCCGGAAAATGAGTTATCCAAACAGGCGGAGGTGGAGATGAATCCTGTCACCAACGGCCCTCTGGTGGATGAGAGTCTGGAGACCAACATTGACGGTGTGTTTGCCTGCGGTAACGTGCTTCATGTTCACGACCTGGTGGACTACGTTTCCGAGGAGGCAGGTCTGGCAGGTAAAAATGCGGCCAGATACATCAAAGAGCGCTACGGAAAAGAAGAAGATAAATCAGGTAAGGTGATTGACATCAAGGCGGTGGACGGTGCCCGCTATACCGTGCCTACCACCATCCATCTGGACAACATGGATGATATGCTCACGGTACGCTTCCGTGTAGGAAATGTATTTAAGAACAGTTACATCAGTGTGTACTTCAACGACGAGAGAGTTCAGCATCGTAAAAAACAGGTCATGGCTCCTGGCGAGATGGAACAGATTATTCTCAAGAAGAAAGCTCTGACAGAGTTTGAAGGTCTTGAAACTATCACTGTAAAGATTGAGGAGGAGTAGTGTTATCATGGAAAAAAGAGAATTGACATGTATTGGATGTCCTCTCGGATGTCAGATTACAGTTACAATGGACAATGGTGAAATTACAGATGTTGCCGGATATACCTGCCCGAGAGGGGAGAAATATGCAAGAGAAGAAGTGACGAACCCGACCCGCGTGGTGACTTCCATCGTGAGAGTCAACGGCGGAAATCTTGCGGCAGTATCGGTGAAGACAGAAAATGTGATTCCAAAAGACAAGATTTTCGACATCCTGGCAGAGATCAAGCCGGTTGTTGTGAAGGCTCCTGTAAAGATTGGTGACGTCATTGTAGAAAATGTGGCGGATACCGGAGTCAATGTCATTGCCACAAAGAATATTGAGGCAGTATAAGATTTAAAAAGCAGTTTACACAATGCAGGCAGATTTCTGTCTGCATTGTCATTTGCCGGGCATAAGAGCAGGAAAAGGCCTGGTGCGGAACGTCCGTGTGGGGGAATCGGACAGGACGCAAAATGTCACGCTGTATTTTTTGCTTGTGTTGGCAGTAAAAAAGAGGTAAAATAAAAATGATTACAGTCCTGTATCTTTGAAAAGAATTGCAGAAGAAATAACTTTTCGGCGTACAGGGGATTATTATCAGACAGATGGAGGTTATTGTTATGAAAATCGTGATGTTGGGTGCGCCGGGAGCCGGAAAGGGAACGCAGGCGAAGATGCTTTCTGAAAAATATGGGATTCCTCATATTTCTACCGGGGATATTTTTAGAATGAATATTAAAAATAACACGGAGCTTGGAAAGAAGGCGAAAGGCTACATGGATGCGGGACAGCTGGTGCCGGATGAACTGGTGGTAGATTTGGTGGTAGATCGAATCAAGGCAAAGGATTGTATGCAGGGATTCATACTGGATGGCTTCCCAAGGACGATTCCTCAGGCGGAGGCATTGGATTATGCCCTGAACAATCAAAATGAAAAAATAGATTATGCCATCAACGTGGATGTGCCGGACGAGCATATCGTTGAGCGGATGTCAGGGCGCAGGGCCTGTTCGGATTGCGGAGCTACCTATCATGTGGTGACGATTCCGAGCAAAAAAGAAGGAATCTGCGATGTCTGCGGCGGAACACTTGTTTTAAGAGAGGATGATAAGCCGGAGACTGTCAAAAAAAGACTGGAAGTGTATCACGAGCAGACGAAGCCGTTGATTGACTACTATAATAAGAAGGAAAACCTTCTGAAAGTGGACGGCACGCAGGGAATTCAAGTTGTATTTGAGGAGATTACAAAAGTGCTTGGATAAGTACATAATCTGATTGGAGAGATGTTTGCTTCAATCATAAAAGGGGATGCTATAAAGGGAGTGTCATGCACGCTTTCTTGCGGCAGCCCCTTTCCATGTGTTACAAAAAATAAGAGAAAAGGAGATAAAAATGGCGATTTCGATAAAAAATGACCATGAAATTGATTTGATGCGCACAGCAGGACAAATTCTGGCAAAGGTGCATTATGAATTAAAAAGAGAGCTGAAAGAAGGGATGACGACGAAGGATGTGGATCGATTGGGGGAAGAAATTATCCGAAGTTATGGGTGCATCCCGAATTTTTTAAATTATAACGGTTATCCGGCATCCATCTGCGTGTCTGTCAACAACGAGGTTGTACATGGAATCCCCAACGATGTCCGTCGCTTAAAAGAAGGTGACATCGTCAGCCTGGATGCGGGCCTCATATATAAGGGATATCATTCCGATGCGGCGAGAACCCACGGCATTGGGGAGATTAGCGAGGAGGCCGCAAAACTGATTGCGGTGACGGAACAATCTTTCTTTGAGGGGGTCCAATACGCAAAGCCGGGCAATCATCTGGTGGACATTGCGAGGGGGATTCAGTCTTATGCGGAGAACAACGGGTTTTCCGTGGTGCGAGATTTGACGGGGCATGGTATCGGAAAGGCGCTTCATGAGGAGCCGGAAATCCCGAACTTTGTCCGCAGGCGCCGGGGTGCCAGGCTGCAAAAGGGCATGACCCTCGCCATCGAGCCGATGATTAATGCGGGAAGTTATGACGTTTGGTGGCTGGAGGATGACTGGACTGTCGTGACTCGAGATGGTCGCCTTTCCGCCCATTATGAGAATACGATTGCCATCACTGACGATGGATACGAGATTTTGACCCTGCATCCGGAAGAAAGATAACGTTGTTTTATCACTTTTTTAAAAGTTTTACTTGTATCGGAGAGAATTTATGTTAGAATATAAATTAGGATATTTTGCCACTTCCCTGTGTGGTCATGATAAAGGAAGGTTATACATGATTGTTGAGGAGGAAGGCGAAATGGTTGGATTATGCGATGGCGTCCGTCGATGCCTTGCCAATCCCAAAAAGAAGAAAAAGAAACATATTCAGATGATGCGCTCTGAGGAAACGGCACAGGCTTTTTTGTCCATCGTAGAGTCGAAAGAAGCGGACAGCCTCATTAGAAATGCGCTGAGAGCGGCGAAGGAGCAAAAAGAACAAAATTAGGAGGTAAAGTATGTCAAAGTCAGATGTTATCGAAGTGGAAGGAAGGGTAGTGGAAAAGCTTCCAAACGCCATGTTTAAGGTAGAATTGGAAAATGGCCATCAGGTGCTTGGTCATATCAGCGGAAAGCTGCGCATGAATTTTATCAAGATTTTGCCTGGCGACAAGGTGACCATCGAGCTTTCCCCATATGACTTAACAAAAGGCAGAATTATCTGGAGAGATAAATAGAAATAGAAGTAAAAAGAGATAAAAAGCAAGCAGATTTCTTTATTATTTTGTGCTTGCTTTTGTCATAAAGTAGTGATATAATATTCGCTGAACGTTTTGGAAAGGAGAGATTATCGTGAAGGTCAGAGCATCAGTAAAGCCTATCTGTGAGAAATGCAAAGTCATCAAACGGAAAGGCGCAATCAGAATCATTTGCGAAAATCCAAAACATAAACAGAGACAGGGATAAGTATTAATTCAGGCGCCGTCACGGCGGCCGGAGATTAAAATGTACTTGCTCTTTGTTATGTCATTGGTTACAGTCTTCTATATGATATAGAGCGCTGTACGACATTGCCACCGTCATGGCAATTAATTTTAATAAGCGGCTGCGGTAGACAGAGGTTTACCGATTTTATTATAAGAGATTATTTTTTGAAACAAGGTTCGATGAGAGACACGTTAGTCATTTCACCGTACTGCGGTAACGATGGATCGATTCGAAAAAGATATTTAGTGGAGGTGCACACATGGCTCGTATTTCGGGTGTTGATTTACCTAGAGAAAAACGTGTAGAAATCGGTCTTACTTATATTTATGGAATTGGCAGAACAAGTGCAAACAAGATTCTTGAAGCAGCAAATGTAAATCCGGATACTCGCGTTCGTGATTTGACCGACGATGAAGTTCGTCGCATCAGCGAGATTATCAATCAGGATTACAACGTGGAAGGTGACCTGCGTCGTGAGATTGCAATGAACATCAAGCGTCTTCAGGAAATCGGATGCTACAGAGGTATCCGTCACAGAAAAGGTCTTCCGGTTCGCGGACAGAAGACTAAGACCAACGCAAGAACTCGCAAGGGTCCTAGAAAAACAGTTGCAAACAAGAAAAAATAAGTGTGGACGTTCGTTTCACACTCTCCTTATGTCTGCGTAAAAGCATAGCGGCATGAGGATGATGCAAGCAGAGAAAAAGTATTATTGATAGATTAAATATCCTACAGGGAGGTTTCGCCAATGGCAAAGAAAGTCGCTAAAAAGGTGACGAAAAAACGTGTCAGGAAAAATGTTCAGCATGGACAGGCACACATTCAGTCATCCTTTAATAATACAATTGTAACATTAACTGACTCTGAAGGTAACGCTCTTTCCTGGGCAAGTGCAGGAGAGATGGGATTCAGAGGCTCCAAGAAATCTACACCATACGCTGCACAGATGGCAGCAGAGGCAGCAACAAAAGCAGCTCTCATTCACGGTCTGAAAACTGTGGAAGTTATGGTAAAAGGTCCTGGCTCAGGCAGAGAGGCAGCAATTCGTGCCCTTCAGGCGTGTGGCCTTGAAGTGACAAGCATCAGAGACGTTACTCCGGTACCGCATAACGGATGCCGTCCGCCAAAGAGAAGAAGAGTCTGATAGGAGGTAAGTTAGAATGGCAATTGATAGAACTCCGGTCCTGAAAAGATGCAGGTCTTTAGATATGGACCCAATTTATTTGGGAGTAAATAAAAAATCAAACAGAAAATTGGTTCGTTCCAGCAGAAAGATTAGCGAGTATGGTCTTCAGCTTCGTGAAAAACAGAAAGCGAAGTTCATCTACGGAGTGCTGGAAAAACCTTTCAGAAACTACTATGCAAAAGCGGAGAGAATGAAAGGACTGACCGGTCCGAACCTGATGACTCTTCTTGAGTGCAGACTGGACAACGTTGTGTTCCGCATGGGATTTGCGAGAACAAGACGTGAGGCAAGACAGATTGTGGGACATAAGCACATTCTTGTGAACGGAAAATGTGTGAACATTCCATCTTATAGAGTAAATGTTGGCGATGTGATTGAAGTGAAGGAAAGCAAGAAATCCATGCAGAGATTCAAAGACATCGCAGAGGCTACCAACGGAATTCTCGTGCCGGCATGGCTGGACGCAGACGTGGAAAGCTTCAAAGGACAGGTGAAGGAGCTTCCTGCAAGAGATATGATTGACGTTCCTGTCAATGAGACATTGATTGTCGAGTTGTACTCCAAATAATAATGATTCTTCCAATTGAATGCCTGTGTTTTTCAGGCATTCAATTGTGGTATGCATAAGGTTATCCTAAAAGGAGGGGTCCCATTCGTGTTTGATTTCGAAAAACCAAGAATTGAAATAGCAGAAATTTCAGAAGACAATAAATATGGTCGTTTTGTGGTGGAACCGCTGGAAAGAGGTTATGGAACAACTTTAGGTAACTCCTTGAGAAGAATCATGTTGTCCTCCTTACCGGGGGCTGCCGTAAGCGCAGTAAAAATTAAAGGTGTCCTGCATGAGTTCAGCTCCATTCCGGGAGTGAAAGAAGATGTCACTGAAATCATCATGAATATCAAAGATTTGGCCATCAAAAATAACAGTTCTTCCAATGAGCCGAAACATGCGTTTATTGAGCTGAGCGGAGAAGGCGTTGTCACGGCCGCAGATATTCAGGTGGACAGTGATATCGAAATCGTGAATCCGGATTTGGTTATCGCCACTTTAAATGGTGGTACAGACAGCCATTTTGAGGCGGAGCTGACCATCACGAAAGGACGGGGATATGTCGGTGCAGATAAAAATAAGACAGAAGACCAGTCTATTGACGTGATTGCGGTCGATTCGATTTATACGCCGGTGGAGAGAGTAAATCTTGTGGTGGAAAACACTCGTGTTGGTCAGATTACAGACTTTGATAAGCTGACTCTTGATGTCTTCACGAACGGTACGCTGGCGCCGGACGAGGCTGTCAGTCTCGCGGCAAAGGTACTTAGCGAACATTTGAATCTTTTCATTGATTTGTCTGAAAATGCAAAGGTTGCAGAGGTGATGGTGGAGACTGCCCAGGATCCGGTGGATAAGGTTCTGGAAATGAACATTGACGAGCTGGAATTATCCGTGCGTTCTTATAACTGTTTAAAGAGAGCGGGTATCAATACCGTAGAAGAATTGACGAACAAGACGCCGGAAGATATGATGAAGGTGCGTAACCTTGGCCGTAAGTCACTGGAAGAAGTGCTGGCAAAATTAAAGGAGTTGGGATTATCCCTGAACTCTAGCGAAGAATAAGAAATAGACCCGCCTAGGCTGAAGGGAAAGTAAGCATGGCGAAAAATTATCAGGAGGTCCATTACCATGGGAAAATATAGAAAATTAGGCAGAACATCCAACCAGAGAAAAGCTTTGTTACGCAATCAGGTAACACAGCTGTTATATCATGGAAAAATCCGCACGACAGAGGCAAAGGCAAAAGAGATTCGCAAGATTGCAGAAGGTCTGATTGCTCTGGGCGTGAAAGAGAGAGACAACTTTGAGGTTGTTAAGGTTCAGGCTAAAGTTGCAAAGAAAGACAGCGAAGGCAAGAGAGTAAAAGAGGTGGTAGACGGTAAGAAAGTTACCGTATATGACACCGTAGAAAAAGAAATCAAAAAAGATCTGCCTTCCAGACTTCATGCAAGACGTCAGATGTTAAAGGTTTTATATCCTGTGACAGAAGTTCCGGCTGAAGGAAAAGGAAGAAAAGCCAATACCAAAAAGGTGGATTTGGCACAGAAAATCTTTGATGAGTACGGTCCAAAATATGCAGAGCGTAACGGTGGTTACACAAGAATCGTGAAGATTGGACAGCGTAAAGGTGACGCTGCCATGGAAGTTCTCATCGAGCTTGTATAATAGAGATAAAAAACATCTTGGGGCATCCTCTTACCGAGGATGCCCCAAGATTGATTTTATGTCTCGATGAAATATTGTGGATGCAGAATAAGCAGTCCTCCACTTCAAATGTGCAGGGCATGAAGTGGGAATGTCCGATTTATTTTTGATGGCATGGCAAGGTGGCTATGCCGTTTTTTCTTGTCGTTTTTGCATGTTTGACCAGTTGATAAACCCGTAAATGTCGTTGGCCAAAAACATGAGAAAGCAGATGACAACAGACAAATAAGAAATATCTGTAAGAGCTGCCATTGTCCACAAGAGAATCAAAACGATATCATTGGCAGCGTAGGCTACAGCGAAAAAAGGGCTTCTGCGAAAGGTCAGATAGACGGCGAGAAAACTGGTCGTGACAGATACGGTGCTTGGTATAATATTCGCAGTGTGAAAGGCCGACAAAATAAAGTAAAAAATATAGGTAATGACGGCGGTGAGGAGAATCATGAAGATAACTTCCGGTCGCTTCAATCGGTTCACCCGAACTTCTGCCCTGTTTCCCTGGTAAGGATTTTTCATCCATGAAATCAGCGCGAAGACCGCCATGGGAGCAGTCATTCCAAGATAAGTTATCATTTCTCCATAGTAGGAAAATGTAAAGGAAATCATTCCGTATAACAGGCTGAACACGACCATGAGGAACTGTCCAAAAGGATTTCCCTTCGCATTAAAAATGAGCGAGGTGACGCCAATGAGAGATGCAGCCAAAGTCAAAAAATTTTTCCGATCAAACAGAAGAAAAGAGATGAGTATGAAGATGACCGAGATGCTCCATAACAAAATCTCTGTTTTTGTAAAATAATTAAAAAAAGCTTTCGTTTGTTTTCCTGTCATATTAATTCCTCCATATTCTATATATCGTCAGAGTTCTTTGTTCCGGCGGCCTGATTGCCGCTGGGGCGGACATCCATGGAACTTGCTGATGAAAGAGAGATTCCTCTTCGGCGGGATAAAAATAAGCATCCTTTTGCACATCTTCTAAGACCTAACGATGTGCAAACGAATGCTCGTACGCTTTCTACCCGGTGGCAGAATCAATCTATATGTTTCGGAATTATAGCACACACCTGAATATAAAGTCAAGGGGTGGCAGGTGATTCATGAAGGATGGCTATCTGGCAGCTTTTCATCGTCTGCAAGGCTGCCTGATGGGCGCTTGGAGTGACTCCGGCGCAGCAGGCAGCGTCCACCTGCATGGGAACGTCGGGCATAAATGCCTTTAACATGAGCGCATTGCTCACCACGCAGATATCGGTGCAAAGGCCGATGAGTTCTATGGAATCAAGGGGAGTTTTCCCATGAATTTCCCGGAGTGTTCGGGCAAGCTCCGTGGAACCGAAAGTGTTTTTCTGAAAGATGGGTGCGTCCGACTGCTCTCTAAGCTCTTTGATTTGGGGAATCAATTCCCATCCGGCACTATTTTGGATACAATGTTCCACCGGAAGATGTTTTCCTTCCTGGGTCGAGAGGTAGTCTGCCTCATGAGTATCTTGGGTGTAAAAAACGGTGCCATCAAAATTTTTAATTTTTTCCAGGACGGCGGGAACGATAGCCTGTGCCTCGGCGGTGCCGAGGGCGCCGTCCACGAAGTCCTTTTGCATGTCCACTACGATTAAACAGGAATGTTTCATAGAGAAGTCCTCCTTGGTGATTGGTGATATATTGTGTGTAAACGTTGCCTAACTATACCATATCGGAAAAAGAAAAACAATGTTTACTTTCCACAAAAGAAAGAGTATGTTAGAATCTATAAAAAGCGATGAAATGAGGCAGGCGTGTTCGGATGCCAACCGTCTGCCTAATCAAAGGAAACAGTAAAATGAAAATGATAGAAGCACTCAATCTCATATTCAAATATAAATCATATGTCCAAAATCAGGAAATGCCGGAGGAAACGCTTGTGCTGGATAACGTGAGTCTGTCCATAGAGAAGGGAGATTTTGTGGGCATTCTCGGTCACAACGGTTCGGGAAAGTCCACGCTGGCGAAGGCGCTCACGGCTCTGTTAAAGCCGTCTCAGGGAGCGGTCTATGTAAAACAGATGGATTCCTCCCTGGAAGAAAACGTCATTCCCATCCGGAGGACGGCGGGAATGGTATTTCAAAATCCGGATAATCAGCTTGTGGGAAATCTGGTGGAAGAAGATGTGGCATTTGGGCCGGAAAATCTGGGGGTTCCTACAGAAGAGATCTGGAAGAGAATTTCCGCAGCGCTGGAGGCGGTGGGAATGACAGCCTACAGGCAGTCGGTTCCCCACAGCCTGTCCGGCGGACAAAAGCAAAAGATTGCCATCGCAGGAATTTTAGCCATGGAGCCGGAATGTATCGTGTTTGACGAGCCAACTGCCATGCTGGATCCAAGAGGCCGGAAGGAAGTGCTGGATGCCGTACATTTTCTCAATAAAGAAAGAGGAATCACCGTCTTGTACATCACCCATCATATGGAAGAGGTGGAGGATGCAGATTGGTTGTATGTGATGGACAGAGGGCGTGTTCTGTGGAAAGAGAGGCCGGAAGTCCTGTGGGAGAAGGAAGAGGAGTTGATGCGCTGTGGGATTCGTCTGCCTTTTTATCGGGATTTGATTTGGAGGCTGCGAAAAAAAGGGGTGGAGATTCCAAAGACAGTGCAATCAGAGGAGGCATTGTTGGAATATCTGACCCGATAACCCTTTTTGAGGAGGAATGATTACCGCTATCAGGTATCAGGAGAGATTATGGGACTTGCGTTGAAAAATATTTCTTATCAATATAAAGATCAGGGAAACGAAAATAAATATGCGTTGCAAAAGGTGAGCTTTTCCATGGAAAAGGGAGAATATGTAGCGTTGATTGGACATACCGGATCAGGGAAGTCTACTCTGACCCAGCATCTGAATGGGCTGCTTCGTCCGACGTCGGGACAGTATTTTTTTGATGGAGAGGATGTATATGGAGAGCATTTTTCTATGAAAATGCTTCGGCAGAAGGTGGCTCTCTGTTTCCAATATCCTGAATATCAGCTTTTTGAGGAGACGGTGTTAAGGGACATTGCCTTTGGGCCTGCCAACATGGGATATGGCAAAGAAGAAAGCGAAAAAAAGGCCCGGGATGCCATGAAGTTGGTCGGCCTGTCTCCCGAGTTGGAGAGGGCGGCGCCCTTTGCCTTGTCAGGCGGACAAAAAAGGCGGGTGGCACTGGCGGGAATTTTATCAATGGAGCCGGACTATCTGATTTTGGATGAGCCGGTGGCCGGGTTGGACGGAGCGGGAAAGGAGCAGTTATTCGGGCTGTTGGAACATCTTCGCAGGGAAAACAATCTGGGAATTCTTCTCGTTTCTCATGACATGGACGATGTGGCAAGCTATGCAGATCGGGTTTTGGTCATGTCCGAGGGCCGGCTGGTGATGGATGGAAAGAAGGAAGAAGTCTTTTCCAGGGAAGAGATGCTTAGAGAGATGGGACTGGATGTTCCACACTCTGTGCATTTCTATCACAAACTGCGGGAGAGAGAATATTTCAGAGAAAATAAGGATGGTCTGCCTATGACAGCAGAGGCGTTGGCACAAGATATAGCGGAGGAATGGCATGATTCGAGACATGACGTTGGGACAATATTATAAGGGGGATTCTGTGATACACCGTCTGGATGCCCGGGTGAAACTGATGGGGACGCTGTTGTTTGTCGTCACGTTGTTTTTGCCGAAATCGCCGGCCGCTCTTTTGTCAGCCACGTTATTTCTGGCAGGGGTCACGGCATTGTCAAAGGTGCCTCTCTCCATGCTGATTCGGGGCGTGAAGCCGCTGTTGTTTCTTATTATATTTTCGGCGGGAGTAAACCTTTTATTCACTCCGGGCGAGACGATAGTGCAGTGGGGATTTTTACGCATTACAAAAGAAGGCCTTCGATTGTCAATCTACCTTGTGATACGATTGGTTTATCTGGTGGTCGGATCTTCTATCATGACATTCACCACCACGCCGGGGCGTCTGGCAGACGGCCTGGAAAAATCCCTGGGCTTTTTGACGAAAGTTCGCATCCCTGTCCATGAGTTGGCCATGATGATATCGATTGCGCTCCGATTTATTCCCGTCCTGACGGAAGAACTGGACAAAATCATGAAGGCACAGATGTCCAGGGGGGCAGATTTTGAGAGTGGAAGCCTCATGCAAAGAGCAAGACAGATGATTCCCATCCTGGTGCCCTTGTTTGTTTCTTCTATACGGAGGGCTTCGGATCTGGCACTTGCCATGGATGCCCGATGTTATAATGGAGGAATCGGGAGGACGAAGCTAAAACCTCTGCGATATGAAAAGAGGGACTATGCGGCCTATGGCGTGCTGGGAGTCTATACTGTCTGGATGGCAGGCTGTGCATTTTTCCTGAGAGCCTGATGCATGCTTTTCAAAGGTGGAACGAGAAAAACGCATGGAAAATGGAAAATAGTAAGTAGAATATAGAAGATGACGGAGCATATCAATGAAACGATTTAAATTGGTGGTTGCCTATGATGGCACCGATTACAGCGGCTGGCAGGTACAGCCTTCGGCGAAAACCATAGAGGGAGTCCTCAATGAAGAACTGAGTAAGCTTACCGGAGAGCAGATTGTGGTGATGGGAGCCAGCCGCACCGACGCAGGCGTACACGCTTTCGGAAATGTGGCCGTGTTCGATTCGGAGACGCCCATACCCGGAGAAAAACTGCTGTTTGCCTTAAATCCCCGCCTTCCCGAAGATATCCGCATCGTGGAGTCCGAGGAGGTGGCCGAAGATTTTCATCCAAGATTTTGCGATACGAGAAAGACCTATGAATACCACATCTGTACCGGGCGGGTTTTGTTCCCGACCAAAAGACTGTACAGTCATTGGACGCCGAGGCATCTGGATGTGCAGGCGATGAGAGAAGCGGGAAAATTTCTGGAAGGGGAACATGATTTCAAAAGCTTTTGCGCCGCCGGCGCCCAGGTAAAGACGACAGTTCGCACTGTCACAAAGGTGGAGGTGGAGGAATGTTCCTCCGGAGAATCTGTCGGGCAGGAGATTGTGATTCGCATACAGGGCGAGGGCTTCCTCTATAATATGGTTCGCATTATCAGCGGAACGCTCATGAAGGCGGGATATCACATGTGGCCTCCGGAGCACATGAAAGAAATCATGGAGGGTCGTGACCGGAGTCTTGCCGGCGAGACGGTGCCGGCCAACGGGTTATTTTTAAAAGAGATTGAGTATTTATAATCAGGTCGGACAGATGGGAAATATCCGAACTTGTATTAGAATGTGCGGGGCGTTCTATCATTGTAAAAAAATGGAACGTTCCATAATGGTAAAAAAAATCATTGACACTGTATGGAGAATATTATATAATATCAAAATGTGGTATGCAAATAAAATGTATCTCAAAAGCCCCGGGATGCATTTTTTTCATAAACCTGTATGACAGGAAGAATGTGATGGAGGGTCCGGACAGCCAGGAAGTCACATTTACAAACGTAAAAGATTTGGATTTTGACAGGAGGAGAATAAACTCATGAAAAGTTTTATGGCTAGCCCATCTACCATTACAAGAGATTGGTATGTAGTTGACGCTACGGGACATACATTAGGACGTTTGGCGTCTGAAGTTGCTAAGGTATTAAGAGGAAAAAATAAACCGATTTTCACACCACACATGGATTGCGGTGATTATGTGATTATCGTAAACGCTGATAAAATCAAAGTGACCGGTAAGAAAATGGAACAGAAGGTTTATTACAATCACAGCGATTACGTTGGCGGAATGAAAGAAACCACATTAAAAGAAAAATTGGCGAAAAAGCCAGAACAAGTTCTTGAACTTGCCGTAAAAGGTATGCTTCCAAAAGGACCTCTCGGAAGACAGATGTACAAAAAATTATTTGTATATGCTGGACCGGACCACAAACACGCTGCACAGCAGCCGAAAGAGTTAGAAGTGAGATATTAATTTAAGGAGGAAAAGTAAGTGGCTACTACAAGATATTACGGAACTGGCAGAAGAAAAAGCAGTGTTGCAAGAGTTTACCTCATGCCTGGTACTGGCAAGGTGACTATCAATAAAAAAGATATGGATGATTACTTTGGTTTTGAAACCTTAAAAGTGATCGCTCGTCAGCCGCTGGAGCTGACATCCACAGCAGATAAATTTGATGTTCTGGTCAATGTTCACGGCGGCGGATACACAGGACAGGCCGGCGCTATCAGACATGGTATCTCCAGAGCCTTGATTGAGGCGGATCCGGAGCTTCGTCCGGTATTAAAGAAAGCCGGATTCTTGACTCGTGACCCTCGTATGAAGGAGAGAAAGAAATACGGTCTCAAAAAAGCTCGTAGAGCGCCGCAGTTCTCCAAACGTTAGGCATTTATCTGCGAACCAAAACGTCTATTGTTTATGTATGAAAACCCACAGACTTCGAGTTTGTGGGTTTTTTTAATAAGAGTAATGTGGTATACTTGTAATATCCAAGGCATGTTTTATGAATGAGGAGGAAGGTATGATGCCGGAAATAGCATTGTTTTATGGGATTAGGGTAACCATGTATTACGATGACCATAATCCGCCGCATTTTCATGCAGAATATAATGGAAATCAAGCATTAATAGAAATAGATGCAGCGAGAGTTATAAAGGGGGCACTGCCGTCAAGACAATTAAAGCTAATTTTAGCATGGTGTGTTTTGCATCAGGATGAATTGATGCAGAACTGGGAATTATCAAAAGACGGAAAGCCAATGAATCGAATTAATCCGTTGGTGTAGCAGGAGGTGATTATATGTTTCCTAAAGTAGTACAGGTGGTACCAACGAAGGAATATTCTGTATATGTGTATTTTGAAGATGGTAAAATCGTGTGTTACGATATGTCTCAAATGCTTGAAAAAGAAGTGTTTCAACCATTGAAAGATATTGACATTTTTGTAGAGACTTGTACGGTGCTGAATGATACGCTTGCGTGGGACATCGATAAGAACCGTGATAATACAACATGCTTAGATATTGACCCGTTTGTACTGTATGCATTACCTATGGCAGAGGAGAGAATTGCGTAATATATGGATTGAAGACAGTATGCTTAGATATGAATATATATGGGTAACTAACACGTAAATGACAAACAACATAGAAATGGCGTATTTACGGTGCCAGGAATTATGCAAGCGATAAGCAGTTATCCGCGAACCAAAACGTCTATTGTTTATGTATGAAACCCCACAGACTTCGAGTTTGTGGGTTTTTTGTATTTGAATATTGTGTTATACTAAGATTAATAAATCTATCGTGCAAGGGAGGTTTTGCATCAAATGGGGGAGTTCATGCAAATGAATAAGCTTGAGAAAATAGAAATTACAAAACAGGCGAAGGAAAGATTAGTAGAACGCGGAATAAAAATAGACGATGTAATTCATTGTACTGATACGGGGGAGATAAAAAAATTAGATTTCGATTTTTCGATATGTAAGGTGAAAGATTATTCCATGATTGATCTGGAGAAGGAGTACTGTTTTACGGGAACCACCGATGAGGAAAAATCTTTGGTATGTATAACCGAAGATGTGCCGAAAAATGTGGTGGAACGTGATGACGGCTGGAAAGCCTTTCGGATAGAAGGAGTATTGGATTTTTCTCTTGTGGGAATTTTATCCCGGATTTCTACCCTGCTGGCGGAGCAGAAGATACCGGTGTTTGCCATATCTACCTTTAACACAGATTATATTCTGACAAAAAAAGAAAATTATGGGCGGGCTCTGGATGTTTTGAGAGAAAACGGATATCTCATCAGATAAATATCGGATGCAGTTGCTCCTATATATAAATAAATTATTTATATTTCAGTATTGATACTTCAGACTGTTTGTTTTTGTACCATGTAAGATGAATGGAATACAACTGAAAATGACCAGACAGGGAATATCTGCCCGCTCAGGCGTGTTCGGATATTCCCCGTCTGTCTAAGATAAGACGGAGGGGTAAAGAATGGAGAAGCACACGAAAAAGCTGTCGTTGCCAACACATTATGTTTGTTCTTACGATTCCCCGTTGGGGAGCCTGCTCCTGGAGAGTGATGGGGAAGCATTGGTGGGCCTTTGGTTCGGGGAAAAGAGATACTTCCCCAACGCAGTAAAAGCAGAAAAAGAACTTCCTGTGTTTCGGGAAACAAAAGAGTGGCTGAATCTGTATTTTCAGGGCCGGGAGCCTGACTTTATGCCAAAGCTCCGGCTTTCAGGAACAGAATTTCGCATGGAAATATGGCAGATGCTTATGCAGATTCCCTACGGAAAAACTGTGACATACGGGGAGCTGGCAAAAGCGGTCGCCAAGAAAAGAAAGATAAAAAGCATGTCTGCCCAGGCGGTGGGAGGAGCAGTGGGGCATAACCCTATTTCCATCCTCGTTCCCTGCCACCGGGTTATGGGCGTCAATCACAATCTGGTCGGTTACGGCGGAGGCCTGCACAATAAAATCGCCCTGCTGCAGCTGGAAAAAGCCTTATAGTACAGTTATCTAAAAGCCACTATGTCTGATAATAAAAAAACCCAGCCGCCTCATATATGTCCGGCGTGTACAGTCTTTGGAAAATAGTTGTTTGATGAACGACGGGCCGATAAGTCCGACAGTCACAAACTGATGTTTTTCAAAGGGTGAACACAGGATATATGTGAGTAGTCTGGGTTTTATTCATAATCTACAATTCGCAATTCCCCACAGTCCTTGGGAATGGAATCACATCTCGGATATTGCTCATGCCGGTCAAATACATGACGCAGCGCTCAAAGCCCAGGCCGAACCCGGCGTGTCTGGCGGAGCCGTATTTACGCAAATCCAGATAAAAACTATAATCTTCCTCTTTTAATTTTAATTCCTTCATGCGGGTCAGCAGCTTGTCATAGCTGTCCTCTCTCTGACTTCCGCCGATGATTTCCCCGATGCCGGGAACCAGGCAGTCCATGGCTGCCACGGTTTTTCCGTCCTCGTTCAACTTCATATAGAAAGCTTTGATTTCCTTAGGGTAATCGGTGACGAAAACCGGACGGCAGAACTCTTTTTCTGTCAGAAATCGTTCGTGTTCCGTCTGCAAATCACAACCCCAGCTTACTTTATACTCAAATTCATCATTATGCTTTTCCAAAATGGAGATGGCGTCTGTGTAAGTCACATGGGCAAAGTCGGACTCGGCCACATGGGTCAGACGTTCAATCAAGCCCTTGTCCACAAATTGATTGAAAAATTTCATTTCCTCCGGTGCCTGCTCCAAAACATACCGAATCACATATTTTAACATCTGTTCCGCCAAAATCATGTTATCTTTCAAATCGGCAAATGCCATCTCCGGCTCAATCATCCAAAATTCCGCGGCGTGTCTGGTGGTGTTGGAGTTTTCCGCCCGGAAGGTAGGGCCAAAAGTATAAATGTTTTTGAATGCCATGGCGTAGGCTTCCCCGTTGAGCTGGCCGCTCACCGTTAAATTGGTCGGTTTGTTAAAGAAATCTTTGCTGAAATCCACGGCGCCTTCTTTTGTCTTTGGAATATTATTCAAATCCATGGTAGTCACCTGGAACATTTCGCCGGCGCCTTCACAATCACTGCCGGTGATTAACGGCGTGTGTACATAGACGAAATCCCGTTCCTGAAAGAAATTATGGATGGCGCAGGCGATGAGGGAGCGAACCCGAAACACTGCCTGGAAGGTGTTGGTTCTCGGGCGGAGGTGAGAGATGGTCCGCAGGTATTCAAAGCTGTGCCGCTTTTTTTGCAGCGGATAGTCCGGTGCGGAAGCGCCTTCCACCGCCACGGAGGAAGCCTGAATTTCAAAAGGCTGGCGTGCCTGGGGGGTTGCCACGAGTGTGCCGGTGATGATGAGCGAGGCCCCCACGTTCTGATGGCTGATTTCAGAAAAGTTGGAAAGAGAATCGGAGTAAACGACCTGTAAAGTTTCAAAAAAAGTACCGTCGTTGATGACGAGAAAGCCAAAGGTCTTAGAATCTCTTTTGCTTCGGAGCCATCCGCCGATGGTGACCTCCTGATTCATATATTTGTCCTGATTTCTGTAGATTTCTCTGATTGATATTAAATCCATGGGAAAGCTCCTTTCCTTTCGTTTTATCTGGCCTATAGTCTACTATATTTAACAGGATAGTGCAACATTTAACAAGATAGTATAGCAGGCAGAGGAGGGCGCTTTGCATTGTAGGGAGAGGGACTTTGCACCTCTGTTTTTTGTCCGCCTGCCCGGGGTGTTCCGTATTTTTGAGAGAGGGAACCCAGTCGGGGAAGATGCGGCGCAAAAAAAGCCGACATCCAAAAAAGATGCCGGCAAAAAGAGAGAATGTTCTCTTTGTCATTCCGTATGAAAATCAGGAGACTACCTTTTCAAAATCGGCTGCCCCGTGTTTGCACAGCGGGCAGATGAAGTCAGCCGGAAGCTCTTCTCCCTCATACACATATCCACATATTTTACAGACCCAGGTCGTCTTGGAAGACTTAGGAGCGGCAGGAGCCGGTTTGATGTTGGACTGGTAATAGGAATAGGTGGTGGAAGGGTCGTCTGTCAGCTTTTCTCCGTCGGTGACATCGGCGATGAACATGGTATGAGTGCCCAAATCTACGGTCTGAACGACTTTGGCGGACATCCATGCATTCGTACCTTCCGTGATATAGTAAAGACCGTTGGAAGCTCTTTTTGCTGCCGCATAGTCCGCAAACTTATTCACGTCCCGTCCGCTCTGGAATCCGAAATGCTTAAATGTGTCAAAGCTTGCCTTTTCAGAGAGGATGGAAACGTTGAATTCTCCCGTTTTCATAATCATATCGTGGGTATAGTTGGTTTTATTTACGGTCAGGGAGATGCGGTTTGGAGTGTTTGTCACCTGGGAAGCTGTGTTTGTAATGCATCCGTTATCTTTCTCTCCATCTTTCGCTGTCACAACGTACAGGCCGTATGTTAATGAAAACATAACGCTCATATCCATAATAATTTCTCCTTTCGATTTGTATGTAGAATGTATACAAGCATGTCTGCCATGCTTGTGGTGAACTGTGAGAAAGGGCGACACAGACAGCCGGGACTGTGAGCGTGCCTTTTCGCCGGGGATAGCCCCGGGCAGAACCTCTGTCAAAATGAGAGGCGCTTTTGCGTTACATTATATCAGATATCAATGAAATGTTCAACGATAAAAACAGGAATGATTCTCAGAAAGGGAACGGAAATGGTTTCTGTCTGTCATTTTCCCAGGCGAAACTGGCGGTGTAAAAATGCTTGTTTCATGGAAGAAACTATGATATCTTGGTATTCTGAATGATAACGGAAAAAAGAGGAAAGATGGAAAGGGAGGGGAACAGAGAGATGGAACATCGATTTTCCCGCACGGAGTTGTTAATCGGAGCGGAGGGGATGGAGCGGTTGAAAAGGGCGAAGGTTGCCGTGTTTGGCGTTGGCGGCGTGGGCGGCTATGTGGCGGAGGCGCTGGCGAGAAGCGGCATCGGAGCTTTTGCCCTCATTGATAAGGACAGAGTGAGCCTCTCCAATATCAACCGGCAGATTATCGCCACGGAGGACAGCATAGGGAGAAAAAAGGTGGAGGTCATGAAGGAGCGGATTCTCTCCATCAATCCGGAGGCGCAGGTGCAGCAATACCCGGTATTTTATCTGCCGGAGTGCGAAGAGCAATTTCCTTTTGACCAGTGGGATTATGTGGTGGATGCCGTCGATACGGTGACGGCGAAAATAGATATCGTGTTGCAGGCACAGCGAAGAAAGATTCCGGTCATCAGCAGCATGGGCGCCGGGAATAAATTAAATCCTGGGATGTTTGAGGTGGCAGATATTTATCAGACGAGCGTCTGCCCGCTGGCCAGGGTGATGCGGCGGGAATTAAAAGCAAGAGGAGTAAAGAGGTTAAAGGTCGTTTACTCGAAAGAAAAAGCCATAAAGACCGGAGCGAGCGTGCCGGGAAGCGTGGCCTTCGTGCCGTCGGTGGCGGGACTGATGATTGCCGGAGAGGTCATAAAAGATTTATTAAAAGAATCTCCTTCCCGGACAGGACTGCCGGGAGATGGCGGGAGGCAGTCCCCACAGTTTGAAAAAGATGGCGGAAGGACGGAAGGACGAAGCGAGAAAAAAGGAGGACGGGATGGAAGTGATTGATAAGCTTTTGGCAGGACAGCGGCTCTCTGAGAGAGAGTTTCTTCTCCTGTTGGAACAGAGAAAACAGCCGGAGGTGTGCCGCAGGCTCCGGGAGGAGGCAGAGAGACTTTGCCTTAAGAACTTTGGGACAAAAGTGTACATCCGGGGGCTGATAGAATTTACGAATTATTGCAAAAATAATTGCTATTATTGTGGGATTCGGCGAGGCAACGGGGGAGTGAAGCGGTACCGCCTGACGAAGGAGGAGATACTGGACTGCTGCCGTGAGGGTCATCGCCTTGGATTTCGGACTTTTGTGCTGCAAGGAGGCGAGGACCCGTGGTTTAGCGATGAACGGATGGTAGATATCATAGAGACGATAAAAGGCAGATATCCTGATTGTGCGCTGACGCTCTCTGTGGGAGAAAAAGAAAAGGAGAGCTACCGGAAGTTTCGGGAGGCGGGAGCGGACCGGTATCTGTTGCGCCACGAGACGGCTGATGTGGACCATTACGGGGTGCTTCATCCCCGGGAAATGAGCCTGGCTCACAGGATGCAGTGCCTGAAAGATTTAAAAGAGCTGGGGTTTCAGGTGGGAGCCGGATTTATGGTACAGTCGCCGGGGCAGGAACTAAAAAATCTGGCGAAGGATTTGTTTTTTTTGCAGGAGTTTCGCCCGGAGATGGTGGGGATGGGGCCTTTCATTCCTCATCATGAAACAAAGTTTGCCGCAGAGCCGGCAGGCAGCATGGAGCTGACTCTCTTCCTATTGTCAGTGATACGGATTATGCTGCCGGAGGTGCTTCTTCCGGCGACGACGGCCCTCGGAACGCTGGGGGAGGGTGGAAGAGAGCGGGGACTGCTGGCAGGCGCCAACGTCATTATGCCGAATCTGTCCCCGGAGAAAAATCGGAAAGATTACAGCCTTTATGACAATAAAATCGCCACCGGGGAGGAGGCGGCGGAAGGCCTGGAAGCTTTGAAAAAAAGCGTGTCTGCCGTCGGGCGCTCCATCGTGTTTGAGCGGGGAGATGCTCCGGGTCTGGGAAATCTGAAGAGACCGTGAGGAAGCGTCCGCCCCGGCACCACAGGGAAGTCTTTTATCCTTCCCGATGCAGACCTGGAATTGCTTTGTCAGTCTGGCAGACGGATATTCCCCGTCTGCCTAGCCAAAAACAGAGGTTTATGTTATGCTTAAGTCATAGATACATGAAATTCCCTCTTGGGGGAGATTGAGAAGTTAAATGAGGTGAGTCTATGAAAAAAAGAGTGATTACGATCGGACGAGAGTTTGGCAGCGGCGGCACGACCATAGGAAAAAAGGTGGCGCAGGAGTTGGGCATGGAGTTTTACAATAGAGACATCATAAAAAATATTGTAAAAGAAACAGGCCTTCGGGAGAAATATGTGGAGCATTATGCAGAGTTTGCCCCTTCCGCAGACCAACGCTTTGCTTTTTCTTTTGTGGATTTAGAAGATGAAGAGTCTTCTCCGTTAAAGCGGATGTGGGTGGCGAGAAATAAGATTATCCGTCAGTTTGCGGAGGAAAAGCCCTGCGTGATTGTCGGAAGTTGTGCGGATTACATTTTGAGGGACAGAGAAGACTGCCTGAACGTGTTCCTGTATGCGGACGAGAAAACCAAGGAGGAGAGAATCCGGGAGATTTACGGGGAAGTTCTGCTGAGAGAAAAAAATCGAGTGCATGAGATGGACGTGAAAAGAAGCCTGAATTACAAGTATTTCACCGGCAGGGACTGGGGCAAGGCGCAAAATTATGATTTGGCCTTAAACAGAGGAAGTCTCGGCATCGAGAAATGCGTGGAGTTGATAGTGAGAGCGGCACAATAGAATAAGGAGAACATACAAAATGAAAATTTTAGTGACCGGGGGAGCCGGATATATCGGAAGTCATACCTGTGTGGAGTTATTAGAAAACGGGTATGACACGGTGGTGGTGGATAACCTTTACAATGCCAGCGAGGAGGCGGTGCGCCGGGTGGAAACCATCACAGGAAAAAAGGTTACGTTTTATGAGGCGGATCTTTTGGACAAAGAGGCGCTGGAGCGCATTTTTAAAAAAGAAAGACCGGAGGCAGTCATTCATTTTGCCGGGTACAAGGCGGTGGGAGAATCGGTGGAAAAACCGATCGAATACTACCATAACAACATCACGGGAACCTTAATGCTCTGCGATGTGATGCGCAGGCATGACTGTAAGAGCATCGTGTTTAGCTCCTCTGCCACCGTTTATGGCGACCCGGCCTTCGTACCGATTACGGAGGAATGTCCGAAAGGTACGATTACCAATCCTTACGGGCAGACCAAGGCGATGATTGAGCAGATTCTGACGGATATTCAGGTTAGCGACCCGGAGTGGAGCGTGACGCTGCTTCGCTACTTTAATCCGATCGGCGCCCATAGTTCCGGCTTGATCGGGGAGGACCCGAAGGGGATTCCGAACAATCTGGTTCCTTATATTGCAAAAGTTGCCGTGGGAAAGTTGGAGAAGCTTGGTGTATTTGGCAATGATTATGATACTCCCGACGGGACGGGAGTCCGGGATTACATTCATGTCGTGGATTTGGCAGCAGGTCATGTCAGCGCACTGCGGCACATGAAGCCGGGGGTGAGCATCTACAACCTTGGAACCGGGCAGGGCTACAGTGTGTTAGACGTGGTGAAGGCTTACGGGAAAGCCTGCGGCAAGGAGATTCCGTATGAGATAAAACCGAGAAGAGCCGGAGATATCGCAACCTGTTACTCTGACCCGTCCAGGGCAAAAAGAGAGCTTGGATGGGAAGCGAAGTATGGAATTGAAGAAATGTGCAAAGACTCTTATCATTGGCAGAGCCAAAATCCGGATGGATATGAAACGAAATAGAGTTCTTTGTTGGTAAGGGAAAAAGCCGTGACGGAAAACGGCATAGAAAACCGGGGCTGCGCCGCGAGACAGCAAAAAGAAGGGGCGCAGCCCCGGTTGGGTTTTAAGAGAAAGGAAGATGACCATGAGAGTGGAATTACAGGCACTGCGCCGCCGCATGGAAAAGAGGGGCGTGGATGGCTGCCTGATTATGACTGACGATTTTCACGGTTCTGAATATGTGGGCGGTTATTTTAAATCCAGAGAGTATATTTCCGGATTTACGGGGTCTGCGGGAACTTTGGTCGTGCTGAAAGAGGAGGCCGGACTTTGGACTGACGGACGTTATTTTTTGCAGGCGAGACAGCAGCTAAAGGACAGCGGCATCGTTTTGTATCCTATGGGTGAACCGGGGGTTTTGACCGTGGAGGAATTTCTTTGTGAAAAGATGAAAGCCGGACAGACGCTGGCCTTTGATGGACGGTGCGTTATGGCCAGCTATGCCCGAAAGATCAGAAGTGCATTGTCCAGGCAGGGGACGGACGTCTGCGGCGATTGGGATTTGCCGGGAGAGGTCTGGGAAAACCGCCCGGCTCTTTCCTGCCAAAAGGTGTGGCAGCTTGAAAAAAAGTACGCCGGAAGAACAGTGGGAGAAAAATTAAAGGACATCCGGTCTTTTATGAAAGAACAAAAAACTGCCTGGTTTTTGTCCGCCTCCCTGGAAGACATCTGCTGGACGTTGAATGTGCGAGGCAATGATGTGGAATGTACGCCGGTCGTGCTTTCCTACCTTCTGGTGGGAGAAAGCAGAGTGATATGGTATGTGCAAAGAAAAGCTGTCTGCGCCCAAATTGAGAAAGATTTGGAAAAGGACGGCATCGAGATCAAGGAATATGGGCAGGTATTTTCGGACGTGTCCCGGCTTCCTGCCGGCAGCAGCCTCCTTTGTGACAGCGGGCGCGTCAACGAGGCTTTGTGGAGTTGCATACCCGAAAGGGTGATGGTGGTGGACAAAAAAAATCCCACGGAGCTGCTAAAGGCGGTGAAAAATCCCGTGGAGGTGGAAAATGAGAGAATTGCTCACCGGAAAGATGGGGTGGCTGTCACAAAATTTATCCATTGGGTAAAGAAGAAGGCCGCCGGGAAGACGGTGACGGAGAGGAGCGCCGCCGACAGGCTGGAGCGGTACAGGGAGGAACAAGAAAATTATGTGGGGCCTTCCTTTGCACCGATTATGGCGTACAAAGAACATGGAGCCATCGTGCATTATTCCGCCGGGGAGCAGTCGGATGCGTCGCTGTCCGGAGATGGATTTTTGTTGTCTGACACCGGGGGACATTACCTGGAAGGAACGACGGACATAACAAGAACCATCGCCCTCGGCAAGATTGGCAGGGAGGAAAAGGAGCTGTATACCGCCGTGCTGAGAGGACATATTCAGCTGGCGGATGTCAGATTTTTAAAAGGATGTACCGGAGGAAACCTGGATGTACTGGCCCGTGCGCCGCTCTGGGAGAAAGGGTATGATTATAACCATGGAACCGGCCATGGCGTGGGATACCTTTTGAGCGTTCATGAAGGACCAAATAGCTTCCGCTACCGTTCCTCGGCAAAAAAAGGAGCGGATTGCGTGCTGGAGGAGGGGATGATAACGTCCAATGAGCCGGGAGTTTACCTGGAAGGGCGATTTGGAATCCGGCTGGAAAATCTGATGGTGTGCAAAAAAGACGGAGAAAATGACCATGGAAACTTTCTGAGGATGGAGCCTCTGACTATGGTCCCTTTTGACAGGGAGGCGATTTTGCCGGAGCAGATGACCGAAAAAGAATTGTCCTGGCTGAACAGGTATCATCAAAAGGTGTATGATGCGCTGGCGCCATATCTCTCGGAAGAAGAAAAAGAATGGCTCCGGAAGGAGACGGCGCCTTTTTCATAAAAGAGGATCCAGACCTGGTGCGCCGGGAGAAAAAATTTCTCAGAGATTGACTGGTCAGGTTGAAAAGGATTATAAAAACCCTCCGTCAAAGCGCAGCACCTGCCCCGTCAGATATTCCGGTGATTCGGTAATTTGATAGCAAAAGGCGGCGGCTTCCTCCGGGGAGGCGAAACGTCCCATAGGGATTTCTTCTGCCAATGCCTCCCGCTCCTCGACGGAAAAGCACTGGTTCATGGCAGTGTCAATGACACCCAGGCTGACGGCGTTTACGGAGATGTGGGAGGGGGCAAGCTCCTTTGCCAGCGCCCTGGTCAAAGCGTTGACAGCTCCCTTGGAGGCAGAGTAGGCAGCTTCGCAGGAGGCGCCGGTCTCCCCCCAGATGGAGGAGATGTTTAAGATGCGGCCCTTTTTTTTGTGTACCATGTGGGGAATCACAGCCCGACAGGTAAAAAAGACCGAGTCCAGATTGGTCTGCATAAGCCTGCGCCACTGGACGGTGGTCATGTCAGACAAAAGACCGATGTGGGAGATGCCCGCATTGTTGATGAGCAAGTCTACGCTCCCATAAGCAGAGAGGGCGCGGGAGACCAGCGCACTGGCGCAGTCCTCGGTGGAAATATCTCCAAAGACAGTTTCGACCCGGGTCATGGAAGAAAGTTCCCGGGCAGCGGCATCCAGCGCCTTGCGGTCGTGTCCGCCGTTTATGGTAAGATTCCATCCTTCGGCGGCGTACTGTCTGGCCAAAGCCAGGCCGATGCCTCTGGAAGAACCGGTGATGATTACAGATTTCATTACGATACTCTCCTTATTCCTATAAAATGTGGGGATATGTCAAAATCCCGTCGGTGTGATGCTGCCAATCCTGCGGGCAGGAAAGGATGAGACGGGCAGATAGATATTCCCCGTCTGCCTAGATTATAATAGCATCTCTTCCGTTTTTCCGCCAGAGGCTCAGCGCTGTTTGTGTCAAGTAAACGTTGGCAACTTTTCTTTTGTTTTTCTTTCAAATGTT
>JAUNJG010000078.1 GCA_030533385.1 Eubacteriales bacterium
TCTCTTCCCTTTATTTTTTTCTTTTTTGCCAATGATAATTATACTCTAAGTTGGGAAAATGATGCCAAAATGTTTTGTCGGAATGGTGCCGGTCATACCCTTACTATGAAATTTAATAGTAGCTTATAAATTTATTAATATCTTGTTGTTCGTTAGTAATTTTATTATACTGAGTACATCGAATCGGAGAGAGTCCGATTGCGGAAGTAAATAATAAATTTATGAGTGGAGGTAATGGCAATGTTAAATGAGAACGTAAAAAAACTGTTGGCAGAGAGTATGTGGGATTTGGCTACCTGTGCAAATGGAGAGCCGAACGTAGTTCCTGTGGCATTCAAGGATGTGACAGAGGATGGAAAACTGGTGGTCGGAGATGTTTTCCTTGAAACTACATTAAATAACCTGAAAGCAAACGATGGAAAAATTGCGATTTCCGTCTATGATGCAAAGTCTTTGGAAGGTTATCAGATTAAAGGTGTGGCAGAGTATGTGACAGAAGGAGCGGTTGTTGATACGTTTAAGGCTATGGTGGAAAAAATGTTCAACGGAGCAGCGACTGCAAAGGGAGCGCTCATTATCACTCCTGAAAAAGTGATTGTTACGACACCGGGAGCTGACAACAAAAAAGAGCTGTAATACAAGTGCGAAATGAAAATGGCGGGACAGGGTTTTTCCTGACCCGTCATTATTTTTTTGAAAGTGAAAGTGATGGGAATGACAAGAAGAATCGCAAAGATAGATAGAAAAAAATGCGTCGGATGTGGTGCCTGTATTGAAAAATGTCCGGCAAAGGCAATTATGATGCTTTCTGGCTGGGTGAGTCAGGTTCAAGAAGAAAAATGCATCGGTTGCGGAAAGTGTGTAGAAATTTGTCATAAACATGCGCCGTCATTGATAGAGTTATAGTTTCTTGCTACATGGGAACTGTATCATTACACTAAAAAGGATGAGGCGTCATATCATGGTTTGATTGGGAGGTTATCGCATGGCATATATGGATATTGTACAGGAAGTGACAGGAAAATATGAAGAAGAAATTGAGCGATTAAAAAAGGTGTTTCATCAGGCGGACGCCATCATTGTCGGGGCTGGCTCCGGCCTGTCCACATCTGCGGGCTTGGATTTTGCAGGAGAAAGATTGCAGCAGCTTTTTGGAGATTTTGTGGAAAAATATGGAATCACAGATATGTATACCGGATGCTTCACGCCATTTGAAAGCCGGGAAGAGCGTTGGGCTTATTGGGCACGTTGGGCATGGTATAACCGTTTTCTGGAAATTCCGAAGAACACACTTCAAAAATTGTTGGCGCTGCTTTCGGATAAGGACTACTTTGTTCTTACGACGAATATTGACCATACATTTATTCGTGCCGGATTTCCCAAAGAAAGGTTATGTTATACACAGGGAGATTTTGGTTTATTTCAATGTTCCAAACCCTGTCACAAAGATACCTATGATAATTATGACATCTTAAAACAGATGATTGAGCAGGAAAAAGACATGAAGGTTCCCACAGAATTGATTCCACATTGCCCAAAATGTGGGCGGGAAATGGACTTCAATCTGTTTTGGGACGATACCTTTGTGAGAGATAAGGGATGGCATAAGGCACATGAACGATATGAAAAATATCTGGCAGAGCATAAAATGGGAAAAATACTGTACCTGGAGCTGGGCGTTGGCTATAATTCGCCGGGTGTGATCAAAATTCCCTTCTGGCAGATGACGGCTCAGAATCCTGAGGCGACCTTTGCCAGCGTCAACCTGATGCTGCCCAGCTATCCGGCTGCCCTTTCGGAGCAGGCGATTGTCATAAGCCGGGACATTGACCAGGTACTTCTTGATTTGGCATAGGGTTTGCATTTCGGTTTACTGAAAAAAGTATGAACAGGATGAAGAATAAAATTAAAAAATAATTAGCACTCAACACTTGACTTGGCTAACAAGATGTGTTATACCATAACCAGAGGTGTTATAGATTGAATATAACACAAGACTTACAGGCATGATAATGACAGTGTTCTCTCCGGGAAATCCGGAGATATGTGAGGGAGGGCTGATTATGAATATTAATAAATTTACGCAGAAATCTCTGGAGGCAGTGAACCAGTGCGAGAAACTGGCCTATGAGTACAACAGCCCGGAGATTGACCAGGAACATTTTTTGTATAGCCTTTTGACCATCGAAGACAGTTTGATTATGAAGCTGATGGAGAAGATGGAGATAAATAAGGAGGCAGTTCTGGCGCAGGCACAGCAGTTGGTGGAGCAAAAACCGAAGGTGTCCGGCGGTCAGGTTTATGTGAGCAAGAGCTTGAATCAGGTGTTGGTCAGCGCCGAGGATGAGTCCAGAGCCATGGGAGATGAGTATGTCTCCGTGGAGCATCTGTTTTTGGCGCTTTTAAAACATCCCAATAAAGAAGTGAAGAAACTGCTGCAGGCCTATGGAATCAATCGGGAACGGTTTTTGCAGGCGTTGTCCACGGTAAGAGGAAACCAGAAGGTAGTCAGCGATAACCCGGAGGCTACCTACGAGACTTTGGAAAAATACGGTTATGATTTGGTGGAACGAGCAAGACAGCAAAAGCTTGACCCGGTTATCGGACGGGACGGCGAGATTCGTAACGTGGTGCGGATTCTTTCTCGTAAAACGAAAAATAATCCGGTACTGATTGGCGAGCCGGGCGTCGGTAAAACCGCCGTCGTGGAAGGGCTTGCTCAACGAATCGTGAAGGGGGATGTGCCGGAATCTCTGAAGGATAAAAAGGTGTTTGCCTTGGACATGGGTTCTTTGGTGGCAGGCGCCAAATACAGGGGAGAGTTTGAGGAAAGATTGAAGGCAGTGCTGGAGGAAATTAAGGCCAGCGACGGGCAGATTCTTTTGTTTATTGACGAGCTGCACACCATTGTGGGCGCGGGAAAAACCGACGGTGCCATGGATGCCGGCAACCTGTTAAAGCCGATGCTGGCAAGGGGAGAGCTTCATTGTATCGGTGCCACCACTCTCAATGAATATCGCCAGTATATCGAGAAGGACGCCGCCTTGGAGCGTCGTTTCCAGCCGGTGATGGTGGATGAGCCGACGGTGGAAGATACCATTTCCATTCTCCGGGGCTTAAAAGACCGTTATGAGGTGTACCACGGAGTAAAGATTACGGATGCGGCGCTGGTCAGCGCAGCTACCTTGTCCCATCGTTATATTACGGACCGTTTCCTGCCGGATAAGGCCATTGATTTGGTGGATGAAGCCTGCGCCATGATTAAGACGGAACTGGATTCTTTGCCGACGGAGTTGGATGAGGTTCAGAGAAAAATCATGCAGATGGAGATTGAGGAAGCAGCCCTGAAACGGGAAACAGACCGATTAAGTCAGGAGCGGCTGGCCGATTTACAAAAGGAACTGGCGGAGCTTCGGGAAAGCTTCCAGCTGCAAAAGGCTACCTGGGATCAGGAAAAATCAGCGGTGGAGCGGGTATCTCGCATCAAAGAGGAAATCGAAGCGTTGAACAATGAAATACAGATTGCCCAGCGCAATTATGATTTAAACAAAGCCGCTGAGCTTCAGTATGGCAAGCTGCCGGAACTGCAAAAACAGTTGGCGGAAGAAGAAGAAAAGGCAAAACAAAAAGACACTTCCCTTGTCCATGAAAATGTCACTGACGAGGAAATTGCCAAGATTATCAGTCGTTGGACGGGAATCCCGGTGGCGAAGTTGACGGAAAGCGAGAGAAATAAAACTCTCAATCTGGATAAGGAGCTGCATAAGAGAGTTATCGGACAGGACGAAGGTGTGGAGAAGGTGACGGAGGCTATTATCCGTTCCAAGGCAGGCATCAAAGACCCGTCGAAGCCAATCGGTTCCTTCCTGTTTTTAGGCCCGACCGGTGTGGGAAAAACAGAGCTGGCAAAGGCGCTGGCAGAAAGTCTCTTTGATAACGAGCAGAACATGGTTCGTATCGATATGAGTGAATATATGGAGAAATATTCCGTATCCAGACTGATTGGAGCGCCTCCAGGATATGTGGGCTATGAAGAAGGCGGCCAGTTGACGGAAGCGGTTAGGAGAAAGCCTTATTCCGTTGTTCTCTTTGATGAGATTGAAAAGGCGCACCCGGATGTATTTAACGTATTGCTGCAGGTGCTGGATGATGGACGAATCACCGACTCTCAGGGCAGAACGGTGGATTTCAAAAATACCATTCTTATTATGACCTCCAATATTGGTTCTCAATACCTGCTGGAGGGAATCAGTGAAAATGGAGATATCCGTCCGGAGGCAGAGGGCATGGTGATGAATGACCTGCGGGGTCATTTCCGTCCGGAATTTTTGAATCGTCTGGATGAAACTATCATGTTTAAGCCTCTGACGAAGGACAATATCGGCGGTATCATCGACTTGCTTTTGGCAGACGTAAACCGCCGTCTGGCAGACCGGGAGCTTAGAATTGAGCTGACAGAGCAGGCCAAGGTCTTTGTTATCGAACATGGTTATGAGGCGTCCTACGGTGCCCGTCCGCTGAAACGGTTCCTCACCAAGCACGTGGATACCCTGGCGGCCCGTCTTATTCTGGAAGGGAATGTGAAGCAGCAGGATGTCATTCTTATTGACGAGAGAGACGGAAAGCTGGAAGCTTCTGTGAGATAAAGGATTTTTTAAACGTTATCTGGTTCCATGGTTATATTGCCGGCGGCATATGCTCGATGGAATCGGGCATATACTCTGTAAAGGCAGGCACATTGTCAGGCAGACGGATATTTCCCGTCTGCCTGTTTTTGTCTGGAAATCCGGTGTTAAAACGTGCTTGCCAGATTTCTTCTTATTATATATAATGATGCTTTAAAGAAAATAAGAGACGAAAGGGGTACGTTATGAGCGATAAGACAAAGAAAGAATTAAACTGGACGGTACTGGGAACCGGCGTCATCGCCAACCAGATGGCGCAGGCTCTCCACAGCATGGGAAAGCCGCTTTACGGCGTTGCTAACCGCACCTATGAGAAGGCGGTTGCCTTTGCGCAGAAGTATCAGGTAGGAAAGATATTCCCGACTTATGAGTCTGTGTTTGATGACCCGGAGGTGGATATTGTATACATTACCACTCCTCACAACACCCATTATCCGTTTATGAAGGCGGCTTTGGAGCACGGTAAACATCTTTTTGTAGAAAAGTCCATCACGTTAAACAGCAGAGAGTTGTCAGAAATGCGGGAACTGGCAGAAAAGAAGCATCTGGTGCTGGCGGAAGCCATGACCATCTGGCATATGCCTCTTTATAAAAAACTTTGGAGCATCGTGGACAGCGGCAGGCTGGGAAAGGTGCAGATGATTACCATGAATTTCGGAAGCTTTAAGGAATATGATATGAGTAACCGCTTTTTCA
Organism: Eubacteriales bacterium; assembly: GCA_030533385.1. GTDB lineage: Bacteria > Bacillota > Clostridia > Lachnospirales > Lachnospiraceae > Anaerobutyricum. The sequence continues at coordinate 5,382 of JAUNJG010000078.1, forward strand.
ATATGAATCTGGCAGGAGGCGCCATGCTGGATATCGGCGTCTATGCTTTGAGCATTGTCCGCAGCTTTATGACAAGTTGTCCGAACCAGATTGTCAGTCAGATGAAGCCGTCTCCGACCGGCTCTGATGAACAGGCTACCATGCTGCTTATGAATAAAGAAGGCCAGATGGCTACCGTGGCGCTTTCGATGCACTCCAAGCAGCCGAAGCGGGCTATGATTAGCTGTGAAAAAGGTTATATTGAAATTATGGAATACCCACGGGCAGACCATGCCGTTATCGTCGATGCAGAAACGGGAGAAAGAGAAGAACTCGCAGAAGGTCGCACGGAAGATGCTCTTATTTATGAGATGAGGGATATGGAGGCAGCGGTGTTGGAAGGACGAACCGACGTGATGCGCCTGTCCGACAGCTGTGACGTCATGGATATGATGACAAAACTTCGTAAGGAGTGGGGCATGAAATATCCGGGGGAAATCTGGTAGAAGTTCTTGCTTTCAATGTTGACAAACAGACATTTTTATCAAGTTTGGGTTTGCCTGCCCCAAAGGCGCAAGCGCCGGACTTGTGAAAATGTCTGTTTTTTATATAACTTTTTCTTATAAGTGGTTCTAAGAAATAGATATTTTACAAAAAGTTTGCCGTTCATTAAAATAGTAAGAGTTAGGAGAATCTGATGGCGATGTAAGGACATCTTTGTATTCTTGCAACAAAGAAAAATGTGACAATCATAATCCGGCGAAAATGCAGAACAATGATTATAAAATACAGAAAGGACGGCTTTATGGAATACGAATTTTCAACGAAATGTCTTTATGGTGATAAGAAAGGTTATAATTTTGAGGGAACAGGAGCGATAAGTTTTCCGATTTATCAGACGGCAACTTATGCTCATCCCGGGGTGGGAGTAAGTACCGGTTTTGATTACAGCAGATTGCAAAATCCCACAAGACAGCAAGTCGAGCAGGTTGTGGCCGCATTAGAAGGCGGTGTGGATGCACTGGCATTTTCCAGCGGAATGGCGGCTATTGCGGCGCTGATGGAATTGTTTCAACCTGGGGATCATCTGATTACTGATACAGACCTTTATGGAGGAAGCATCCGCCTATTTCGCAATGTGAGTGAGAAAAATGGTATTACATTCAGTCGGATTGACTGTTCAGCCGATGATGTGGAGAACTATATCACAGAGAATACGAAGGCTGTTTTTATAGAAACACCGACGAATCCGATGATGAATGTGATTGACATTCGCAGGATTTCCGAGACGGCAAAGAAGTATGGATTGCTTTTCATTGTGGATAATACATTTATGTCCCCATATTTTCAAAGGCCATTTGAACTTGGGGCAGACGTTATTGTGCATAGCGGTACAAAATTTTTAGGTGGACACAATGATACTCTGGCCGGGTTTCTTGTGACAAACAGGGAGGACATTTCGGAAAGGCTGAGATTTTTAATCAAGACTGTCGGATCAGGACTGTCACCTTTTGATAGCTGGTTGATTTTAAGGGGGATAAAGACGTTGCCCCTTCGCATGGAAAAGGCGCAGGAAAATGCGAAAGCCATTGTTGATTTTCTGCTTCGAGAGCCGAGAGTGAAGAAGGTTTATTATCCGGGAATCCCGGGAAGCAGAGGGTATGAGATTTGTAAAAGCCAGGCGAGCGGTTTTGGAAGTATGCTTACCTTTGAAGTAGAAAGCAGGGAGTTGGCACACCATATTTTAAAGTCCACAAAACTGATCCCATTTGCAGAGAGCCTTGGAGGAACAGAAACGCTTCTGACGTATCCGGCAACACAGACCCATGCGGATGTGCCGGAGGATGTGCGGATAGAGAATGGGATTACTGATAAGATACTCAGACTTTCCGTGGGAATTGAGGATAAAGGAGATTTAATTGATGATTTGAGGCAGGCCATGGAAAGCTTTCAATCATAAATGATAAAAAATATAAAAAGAAAGAGGCTGTTGCAAAAGTAGATTGTGTGAGATACGTTCTTCTGGATGGCAAGTTGTCGTAATTTCGCTTGTCTGCCCGGAGAGGAGCATATGCATATCAATCTGTCAAAGCAACAGCCTTTTTTATAATAATGTGAAGAGATGCTATCTGGAATAGCGGTTGACGGCGCTGATTAACGCTTTCACGGAAGCGTTGATAATGTCGTCATCAATGCCGACGCCCCAATAAATGTAACTGTCTTCCCCCTCGATGGCAACGTAAGCGCAGGCCTGGGAATTAGAACCTACCTGCAAAGAATGTTCCTCGTAGGTGGAAATGGTGTAACTCAAATCAGAGTGGCGCATCAAGGCGTTGCTGACGGCGTCGAGACGGCCATTTCCCTGTCCATGGTACACTTTGTGAACACCATTCTTTTTCAAGGTAACTTCTGTGCGGATGCCATCCTGTTGTTTAAAATGAACTTCCAGTAATTCCACCGGATCGCAGATGTTGACGTATTTCTCTTTGAATACTTCCAGAACTTCTCTTGGTTGAAGCTCTTTGTGGGCGTGGTCAGAAACATCTTTGACGGCATATCCTACTTCCTCTCTCATGCGGGCGGGAATCCGGATGCCGTAGGTTTTTTCCAGAAGGAATCCAATGCCGCCTTTGCCGGACTGGCTGTTGATACGAATGACGTCCGCCTCGTATTCCCGGCCCAGATCCTTCGGGTCAATCGGAAGGTAAGGAACGGTCCACTTATCGCAATCATGAGTCTCCCTCCAAAGCATTCCCTTGGCGATGGCGTCCTGATGGGAGCCGGAGAAGGCTGCAAACACCAGTTTTCCGGCATATGGCTGACGTTCATACACTCTCATGCGGGTAACCTTTTCGTATTTGGCCACGATGGACGGCAAGTCGGTGAAATCAAGTTTCGGTTCCACGCCGTGGGAGTACATATTCAAAGCGAGGGTGACCACATCCACGTTTCCGGTGCGCTCGCCGTTTCCGAATAATGTTCCTTCCACCCGATCTGCGCCTGCGAGCAATGCCAGCTCCGTGTCGGCAACGCCGGTTCCTCTGTCATTGTGTGGATGGAGGGATAATACAACGCCGTCTCTGTATTTCAGATTTTCGCTCATGAACTCAATCTGGCTGGCGTACACATGAGGCATGGAGTGGGAGACGGTAACCGGCAGATTGATGATGGTCGGCCATTCTTTCGTCGGCTTCCACACGTCAAGCACCGCATTGCAAATATCCAGGGCAAAGTCCATCTCCGTTCCCGTGAAGCTTTCCGGAGAGTACTCGAAACGATAATTGCCACCGTCCTCCTTGGTGAGACGCTGTAACAGTTCCGCACCGTCCACGGCAATCTGAATAATATCTTCCTTGGATTTTTTAAAGACCTGTTCTCTTTGGGCTACGGAAGTGGAGTTGTATAAATGTACCACTGCCTGTTTTGCCCCTTTGATGGCCTCGAAAGTTTTTTTGATGATGTGTTCTCTGGCCTGGGTTAACACCTGAATAGTCACGTCATCAGGAATCAGGTTTTGCTCAATCAGTGTGCGGCAAAATTCGTATTCTGTTTCGGAAGCTGCAGGAAATCCCACTTCGATTTCCTTGAATCCGATATCCACCAGCAACTGGAAAAATTCAATTTTTTCTTCCAGATTCATCGGAGTGATTAATGCCTGGTTGCCATCTCTAAGGTCTACGGAACACCAGATTGGCGGTTTTTCAATGTGATCCTTTGTCACCCAGTGAAAAGTGCGGTCAGGTGCCGGGAAATACATCGGTTTGTATTTTTCTGCATGTTGCATAATGATAGTCCTCCTTCAATAAAACTCTAATCAATCAAATGAAATAAATCAGCTATTGTAGCCTGATATCGGTCTGCGGGTGTCCGAAAAGTGATTTCGTCATCCGGGGAATGCTCGCTTTCCGACAGACGGATACAAATAAAAAAAGCCTCTTACTTTCTTGTAAGAGACGTAAAAACTCACGCGGTACCACTCTTATTCATACAAAAACGTATGCGCTCAAACAGATACGGACAAAATGTCTTATATCTTCCTGCTGTAACGGTCAGGCTCCGGCTATACCTACTAATAAAGTTCAGTATGCTGCTCAGAGGCGAGTTCAAATCTGTTCCGCATCCGTTTCACACCAACCAACGGCTCTCTGCATACATCTGAGATTCTACTATTCCTCGTCATTGCATTTGCTTTTATTAATCTAACATGAAAGAATGAGGATGTCAACGAAAATATCCTGCATTCTTGTTCTTTCCTGGGAAAATTTCCGCTGAAAAGCCGGTGGGAACGTCGCAATCCCGATAGATTCCTGTGTTTGCGTGTTGCGAAAAAATGGTGACATGTGTAATATTATAGATAGCAATGGTTATTTTACGAGACGGTGTATGGGTGCGGATGAGACAGCAACATGGCGAGTTTTGCATCTTGCGTCGGAATTTGCGGGCAATTTGGAGTGGAAATATAGATACAGGAGAGACGATGAAAGAAAAAATCAAAAAAATATGGAAACAAATGGAAAAAATAGAAATGCAATATATGAAAAGCATTTTATTTAATTTAAAAGCCGGATGTATCTGGATGATAAGGGGGTGTATCATCGGATTTGTGGTAGGTGGGTTTAGCAGTCTGTTTGCGTTAGGTCTGGAAAAGGTTACGGAATGTAGAAATATGCATCCCGCTCTGATATGGTTTCTTCCTTTCGGCGGAATTGTCATCGTGTTTTTGTATCGCCTGTGCGGTGTCAGAAAAGATAGAGGGACGAACATTTTGCTGACGGCGGTGCATGAGAGTCAGAAGGATGTTCCGGTCTACATGGCTCCCCTCATTTTTGTCGCCACGTTGCTCACCCACTTGTTTGGAGGTTCTGCCGGGCGGGAAGGAGCTGCCCTCCAGATGGGAGGAAGTCTTGGCAATACGATTGGAAGGATATTAAATCTGGAGGAGGGAGATAGAAAAATCCTTGTGATGAGTGGAATGAGCGCCGCTTTTTCCGCTGTGTTTGGCACGCCTCTTGCCGCAGCCGTGTTCCCTATGGAAATGATCAGTGTGGGAATTATGCATTATGCCGCACTGCTACCCTGTGTATTTTCGTCCATTGTTGCCAGTCAGTTTGCCGCCGGAATGGGGATTCATCCCGAAAGTTTTCATATATCGGAAATTCCCGCTCTTGCCCCGGCCAGTTTCGGAAAAATTGTGATACTGGGAATTTTGTGTGGAGCCGTCAGTGTCATGTTTTGTATTTGTTTAAAAATCGCCGGTTCCCTCTATAATAAATACATCAAAAATCTTTATGGAAAAGTGGCAATCGGCGGCTGTCTCGTCATCATTCTGACTCTTTTGGTAGGGAATTTTGATTACAACGGCGCCGGGATGGAGCTGATTGAGAGGGCCATCCATCAGGGGGAAGTTCCTGTTTTTGCTTTCCTGTTAAAAATGTTGTTTACCGCAGTGACTTTGGCGGCGGGATTTAAGGGTGGTGAGATTGTTCCCGCCTTTTGTGTGGGTGCCTCCTTTGGATGTCTCTATGGAAATGTGATGGGAATTTCCCCGCCTCTTTGTGCAGCTCTGGGCATGGCTGCCGTTTTTTGCGGCGTGACCAACTCTCCTATGACTTCCATGCTCATCGGTTTTGAGCTGTTTGGATTTTCAGGGGTGAAGTATTTGCTGCTTGTCGTTTCATTAAGCTATCTGTTTTCGGGGTACCGAGGACTGTATCATGAACAGATCATTGTTTATTCCAAGTACCATCCAAGGTATATCAATCGTCTGTCCGGCAGCGAAGGTGAAACTTTCGACGGTGCAGATTATGAAGAAAAGTAGCCCAAGCCGGGAATTGGCAAAGGTATAGTAAAATTGTCACATTTTTTGTGAAAAATATGGTATTGTGTGTTCATTTGTGATATAATGAAAACCATGCATGTGAGCTATTCATATGTAATTCGTGTGCAGAATATAGATGTTTTAAGGAGGAACAACAATGGCAAAATGGGTATACCTGTTTACAGAGGGAGATGCCTCAATGAGAAACCTTCT
>JAUNJG010000079.1 GCA_030533385.1 Eubacteriales bacterium
TGATCTCTTCCCTTTATTTTTTTCTTTTTTGCCAATGATAATTATACTCTAAGTCACTCATATGTTTTGCGCAGGTTAAAAATTACTTTGTAGAAAATCAAAGAGATGCTGTGCTAAAATAGAAGAAGTAGTTGGCCGTGAAGGCGTCCGATGAAAAGGGCGTGGGGTGAAAAGTTTGGTGAAGCAAGGAGGATGTAGTATTGAATCGGGAAGCGGGAATTCTTCTATCTATTACGAGTCTTCCGTCTCAGTACGGAATTGGATGTTTTTCAAAAAGTGCCTATGATTTTGTGGACTGGCTCAGGGGGGCAGGTCAGAGCTGCTGGCAGGTTCTTCCTCTGGGACCAACCGGTTATGGGGATTCCCCGTATCAGTCCTTTTCCACATTTGCGGGGAATCCATATTTTATCAGTCTGGAAGATTTGATGGGGGAAGGTCTTTTGACGGAAGAAGAGTGTTCTTGTGCGAAGGCAGAAGAAAAACCGGAGACCATTGATTATGGACAACTGTATAAAACGAGATATCCGCTTTTGCGGCTTGCATTCGAGAGAAGTGACATCGGTAAAAACCGGAAATATCAGGAATTTGTGGAAGAAAATCGCTGGTGGCTGTCAGATTACGCCCTGTTTATGGCGGTGAAGGAACGTTTTGACGGCGCACCGTGGACAGAGTGGCCGGAGGAGATTCGTCTTCGCCGGGATAATGCCATGGAAGAGTTTCGGAGGGCATTGTCATCGGAAGTCAGGTTTCATCAATTTTTGCAGTTTACCTTCTATAAACAGTGGTGGGCATTGAAGGATTATGCCAATAAGCAGGGAATCAAAATCATCGGAGACCTTCCGATTTATGTTGCCATGGACAGTGCGGATGTCTGGGCAAATCCTCGCTTATTTCAGTTAAATGAAAATAATTGTCCGACAGCGGTGGCAGGCTGCCCTCCCGATGGGTTTGCTCCTGAGGGACAGCTCTGGGGCAACCCTCTGTATCGCTGGGAGTATCACAGACAGACCGGATTTTCCTGGTGGTTATCCCGTCTGGCCCACGCCTTTCGTCTGTACGACGTGGTTCGCATCGACCATTTCAGGGGATTTGATGCCTATTATTCTATCCCCTATGGTGCGAAGACGGCAGCGGAAGGACACTGGGAAAAAGGGGTGGGGATGGAGTTGTTTCATAAGATGAGAGAAGCAATGGGGAGACAGTCTATCATTGCGGAAGATTTGGGTTACATGACTGATTCTGTGAAGGAGCTTTTGGCAGAGAGCGGATTTCCGGGCATGAAAGTTTTGGAATTTGCCTTTGATGCGAGAGATACCGGTTGCGCCGGTGACTATCTCCCTCATAATTATCCGGAAAATGCTGTGGCCTACACGGGAACCCACGACAATGAGACCATTGCAGGATGGTTTCGGTCTATCACACAGGAGGAAAGGCAGCTGGCGAGAGCGTATCTTTGTGATTTTTATACTCCGCAGGAATATTTGTATCGCTCTTTCATCAGTTTGGTCATGGCATCAAAGGCGATGCTTTGCATCATTCCCATGCAAGATTATATGGGGAAGGATAACCGGGCGAGAATGAACCGTCCGTCCACCGTAGGACAAAACTGGAAATGGAGGGTGAGAGAGGAGGAGCTGACGGATGCGCTCAGAGAGGAGATCCGCAGCATGACGAGGAGGTATGGCCGTCTCAATGAACAGTGGGACGATGTGCTGGATCAAAAGAATAGATAATACTCATCGAAAGGGAGGCGGAAGCCTCCTTTTTTGTGTTAAGAATATTGACAAAAAGAAATTAAAGTGATATTATTTTAATATCAAAAAAATAAAACAAGGGAGTGATTTTATGAAGGAGAAAGTGTTGTCGAATAAAAAGAATGGCATGGCGGTACTGATCGGAACGGTGCTGCTATATTTGGTCGGAATTGCGGGTATCATTTTCGGAGCTGTAAATGAGATGCCGGTACTGCTGATTGCCGGCATCGTCTGGATTTGTATCGGCTGGATTCCGCTTTGTGGTTTGAAGGTACTTAAACCCCAGGAGGCTCTGGTGCTGACCTTGTTCGGAAAGTATGTGGGTTCTATTAAGGGGGAAGGCTTCTATTTTGTCAACCCATTTTGCAGTGCGGTGAATCCGGCGGCATCAACCCGGCTGAATCAAAGTGGAGATGTGGATAATGTTGGTAAAGGTTCCTCTGCCATGTCTATGCTTTTTGGAAATAAAAGCGCAGTAGAGGAAACACAGGAAACAGGAAAGAAAATCTCTTTGAAGATTATGACTTTAAATAATAATAAGCAAAAGGTCAATGATTGTCTGGGCAATCCGGTGGAGATTGGGATTGCGGTGACCTGGCGGGTGGTGGATACGGCCAAGGCGGTTTTTAATGTGGATAATTATAAGGAATATCTTTCTCTCCAGTGTGATACTGCCCTGAGAAATATTGTAAGAATCTATCCGTATGATGTATCGGCCAACGTGGATACCACCGGCGACGGCATTGCCGATGAGGGAAGTCTCAGAGGCTCCAGCGAGGTGGTGGCTGCCCGGATTCGAGATGAAATTCAGCGGAAGGTGGAGGAAGCCGGTCTGGAGATTTTGGAAGCAAGGATTACCTATCTCGCCTATGCGCCGGAGATTGCGGCGGCCATGCTGCAAAGGCAGCAGGCATCGGCGATTATTGATGCCCGAAAGATGATTGTGGACGGCGCCGTGGGCATGGTGGAGATGGCATTGGAGCGGTTAAATGAGAAGGAGATTGTGAATTTAGATGAGGAGCGCAAAGCTGCCATGGTATCGAATCTTCTTGTTGTCCTTTGTGGAAGCAAGGAGGCGCAGCCTGTTGTAAATTCCGGTAGTCTGTATTAGTCTATGGCGGGAAGTAAAAAAAAGCAGGTGCCTCTCCGTCTGTCAGAAAAATTGTACAATGCCATTGCAGCTTGGGCAGAGGACGATTTTCGCTCGGTCAACGGGCAGATAGAATATCTGCTGACAGAATGTGTAAAACAGCGAAAGAAAGACGGAAAATATGTGTCGGAGCATCTGGATGAACCGATAGATTTGGATATTCAATAAAACAATGCCGGGAGAGACCGTAAAAGTTTTTCCCGGCATATTTTTTGTGTCGTTTTTCTTGCGAATCAGCGTGTCGTCTTAATCGAGGGTCTTGTCGGAGCAGCGGAAGGCAGCAGTTTCAGCGGCGGGTCTGCCTATGGAAAAATGGTTATTTTTTTAGATATTTTCCCCATATTTTTTCTTTTGGTTCTCCTATGTTTGTGTTATAATACTTAAATAAAAAATCGGTTGGTACATTTTTTGTAATGTTCATGGAGCTGCGGCCGGATTTTACTCCGATAAGGTCGAAAGAAAGGCCAGTAAGAGGATGGGGGTACGGGATGAATATCAGAGAATATAAAGAAGGATGTGTGCATCGTTTTTTGAAAATAAAATGCAGAAAAATATATACAGCTATGATGTTGCTAGTATGTATTTTGCATCTGTACGGCCTGCCCTCTGTTACTGTGCGGGCAGAGGAGAATGATGAGAGGAAACAGGCTATTCGAGTTGGCTTTTTTGAGTTTGATGGGTATCATGAGCAAGATGAAGAAGGAAACAAAACGGGATATGGCTATGATTTTCTTCAGATGATAGCGCCGTACGCTGATTTCCAGTATGAATATGTAGGGTATGATAAGAGCTGGTCAGAGATGCAGGAGATGTTGCAAAACGGAGAAATCGACATATTAACATCCGCAAAAAAGACGCCGGAGAGAGAGGTTTTGTTTGATTTTTCGGAGAAGAGTATCGGATCCAGTTTTACGATGATTACAACCCGGCCGGACAATATGAGATATACGACGGCGGATTATTCTACCCTGGAGGGGATTCGCGTCGGCTTGTTAGAGGGCAATAGCAGGAATATTAGTTTTCATGAATATGCGAAAAAGCATGGCTTTGCATATGATGCGGTATATTATCATGACCAGGATGAGATGTTGGAAGCGCTGGAAGAAGGAAAAGAGATTGATGCTATCGTGACCAGTGATTTGCGGAGGCTGGGAAATGAAATTGTCATTGATAAGTTTGATGAATCTAAGTTCTATGCGATTGTGAAAAAGGGAAACCAGGAGCTGATGGATCGCATTAACGATGCCATATCCTGTCTGGATACAGACTCTCCGGGTTGGAAGTTTAATTTGGCAGAAAAATACTACAATCGTTCTTCCTACGCAAAGGAATTGTCCCTGACGATGGAAGAAAAGCTTTATATGAAAGAATTGATTTCCAGCAGAAGGAAGCTGAAAGTACTTCTGAATCCGGATTTGCCGCCTTACAGCTATGTTGAAAACGGGAAACCGAAGGGCATCATGGTGGATATTTTGTCCTCTGTGTCAAGAAAAGTGGGGTTTCAATATGAAATTATCAATACGGAATCTACGGAAGAATATGATAAACTGATTCAATCGGGTCAGGCAGACATTATATTTGATGCTGCCTTTGACTATAACCAGGCAGAAAAATCGGGGTATTATTTGACTGCCCCGTATATTTTTCTGACGGATGCCTGTGTGACAAAAGATAAAAATCATGCCAAGGCGCGCAGCGTGGCGGTAAAAGAATCAGATGAGAAGATGAAAGAGCGTTATGCCACTCTTTACAAAGATAAAAAAATTGTATACTGTGATACGATAGAGGACTGTATCGAGGCGGTCCGGAAGGGAAAGGCAGATTGCACTTATGTGTTTACATACACTGCGTCAAAGTATGTAAAAGAAGATTATACCAATACGATTTCTTATGAAATCATGGGAGATATCTCTGTTCCGGTTACCGTGGCGGTCAGGACGGACTGCGGAAAAACGATGTATTCTCTGATGAACAAGGCGGTTACCGGTATCAGCGAAGATAAAAAGGAAGCAGTCATCAATGCGAATGATCAGTATAATGTGGCGGCGAATGGTTTATTGTATTTTATTTATGATGAGCCGATTTTCGTCATCTTTATCGTGTTTATGGTGATGGCAACCATCGTTCTGCTGGTGTTATGGTTCAGAATGAGAGAGAAGGAGGCGGAGAGACAGTACCGGGAGATTGACGCTCGTCAAAAGGAGGCGTTGCGGGAGGCCTATGAGGCGGCGGACCGGGCGAGCCACGCAAAATCAGATTTTTTATCGGGAATGTCCCATGATATTCGGACTCCGCTCAATGCGATTATCGGCATGGTAGCCATAGCCAGCGCTCATATGGGAGAGCCGGGACGAGTCTCGGATTGCCTGGCCAAAATCAGCACTTCCAGTCGTCATCTGCTGGGGTTGATTAACGAGGTGCTTGATATGTCGAAGATTGAGTCAGGGAAGGTGACTTTGACAGAGGAAGAGTTCAATCTGGCCAATCTTTTGGATAATCTGGTGGAATTAATACAGCCGGGCATCAAGGCGAAAGGACATGAGCTGATTGTACGGATTCATAACATTGCTCATGAAGATGTGATTGGAGACAGTCTGCGTATTCAGCAGGCGTTTGTGAACATAGTCGGCAATGCGACGAAATATACTCCGGATGGCGGAAGAATAGAGATAGAGGTTTCGGAGCTGGATTCCAGCGCTTCAAAAATCGGTACTTATCAGTTTATTTTCCGGGACAACGGCATCGGCATGAGCCAAGAGTATGTGAGAACTATTTTTGAGCCGTTCAGCCGGGAGAGAAGCAGTCAGGTAGATAACATTCAAGGTACGGGGCTGGGCATGGCGATTACCAAAAATATTGTGCAGATGATGGACGGCAGTATCGAGGTGGAGAGTGCGCCGGGAGTCGGATCTACATTTACCGTGATTATCCGTCTGAAGCTGCAAGACATAAAGCGGGAGAGGATGGAGACTTTTGCCGGATTGTCTGTGCTGGTGGTGGATGATGACAGAAGTATCTGTGAAAGTACCTGTCTGGCTTTGAATGAAATCGGCATGGAGAGTGAGTTCGTTCTATCAGGAAAGGAAGCGCTTGACAAGGTGATGGATACCCATGCCAGAGGAGAGGATTACTATGCGGTGATCGTAGACTGGAAGATGATGGATATGGACGGGCTGGAGACAGCCAAAGCCATCAGAAAAGAGATTGGCATGGAGATGCCGATTATTATCTTTTCCGCATACGATTGGTCAGACATAGAAGAAGAAGCGAGAATAGCCGGCGTGAATACTTTTGTGTCAAAGCCGCTTTTTAAATCGAAATTGATTCATACTTTCCATGAGATTTTGAATCAAAATAATTCCGTGGAAGAGGTCAATGCGCTGGAATTATTTAAACAGATGAATCTCAGCGATAAACATTTGCTTTTGGTGGAAGACAATGTGTTGAACCGGGAGATTGTCAATGAAATTTTAGGAATGACCAGCATTCAGATCGACGTGGCGGAAAACGGGGAGAAGGCTGTTCAAAAATTTGACCAGTCAGAATGTGGTTATTACGATTTGATTTTGATGGATGTGCAGATGCCTGTGATGAACGGCTACGATGCATCCATGACCATCCGTGCGATGGACAGACCCGATGCGGAGACCGTGCCGATTATTGCCATGACGGCCAATGCTTTTGCAGAGGATGTGGAGAAGGCGGTGGCCGCTCAGATGAATGAGCATTTGGCAAAGCCGTTGGATATTCCTAAGTTGTTGGAAGTGATGAATCGGTGGCTGAACCGTAAGAGAGATGATGATTCGGTGGGTTAAAAAGTTTTATTGGGGGACCGGACGGTTTTTATATGCGGTTTATAAAAAAACCAGACTAATTTTTATATATTCTGTGTTCACTCTTGCTCCCAGCAGTTGTTCGTTCCTGGCGGACTGTGTTGTCCGACAGGAACGGGCAACTGCGTCGCAAAGGTGAACATGTTGGATATATAGAACGAGGTACTTTTAAAATAGCCGTCATGGCATGGGTTCGGAGGTGTCAGGGCATAGATGGTGCGTCTGGTTTTCTACTTAAATATTGTGGAATACGTTTATGATGGAGTTTATGATGGAACTGGTATTTTTCAAAGGCTGTACACGTTGGATATATAGAACGAGGTACTTTTAAAATAGCCGTCATGACATGGGTTCGGAGGTGTCAGGCTGGATAGGGAGTGCCGGTTTTTTATTACCGGGGAGTGGTGGAATGGTTGTTTTTGTTGTGGCGGCGGTGTTGTTTTTTTCGGGGTTGGGCTGGTATGGCTTTTTTTATCGCAGAGAAAAGAGATTGCTGCGCCGGTTGCAGTTTATGGTAGACCAGGCGCTGGAAGGGCATTTGGAGCGGAGTGAAATTTCGGAGGAAAGTTATTCTGCCCTGGAAAATAGCTTGAAGAAGTTTCTGGATGAAAGTCTGTTGGCGAAGGAGAATCAAAAAAGACAAAATGAGATAACGCAGCGGTTTCTTTCTGATATTGCCCATCAGACCTTGACGCCCATTTCCAATCTAAAAATATATGGGGAGCTGCTGGCGGAGGCCGATGATTCCCACGGGGAAATTGTCAGGACTCTTTTGGAGCAGACGGAGAAGCTGGATTTTCTCATACAATCCCTTGTGAAGTTGTCCAGAATGGAAAGTGGGATTATCACGGTGCATCCGGAACAAAATAGTGTCGGCCGGTTGTGTAAGGATTTGGAGTGGGAGTATCGGGAGAAAGCGAGAGAGAAAAAGATTACGTTGTCTGTCTCCGATGCAGAAGTTGAAGCTTTGTTTGATGTAAAATGGACGAAAGAGGCGCTGGGAAATATAGTGGATAATGCCCTGAAATATACGCCGGAGGGCGGACAGGTGGAAGTTTTGGTGGAGCAGTATTCTTTTTTTGTCCGTCTGGATATCACGGACACAGGAATCGGCATGGAGGAGGAGGAAATTCCTCTTATTTTTAATCGTTTTTACCGAAGTATGGCAGTGAGAGAGCAGCCGGGAGTGGGCATCGGCCTTGCCCTCGCCAGAGAGATTATCCGGGCGCAGAAAGGATATATCAAGGTAAGTTCAAAAAAAGGGAAAGGCTCCATCTTCTCGGTATTTCTGCCTGCGGGAAATTAGAGGGGAAAGACGAGAGCGCAGGCAGAGGGGGAATCTCTCCGCAAGGGTGTTCAAATCGTTACAACATTGAGACATTTCAGAGACGAGATGGAAACAATGATGTGGTAAAGTCTGTATTGTGAAGACAATACGGGCTTTTTTATACCATAGAAAACGGGGTTTTCCATGATATAAAAGCCTCCGGCAGATGCACATTTTGCACATGGGGAAAGTGGCTGCTAAGGCAGTTGCGCTCCAGCGAGAGTGTGCGTAGATAGGCGTACTTTATGATGAGAAAGGAGACATTCATGGAAATTTTAAAGACGGTGGAACTGCAAAAAATATATGGGGCAGGGGAGACGGAAGTTCGGGCCCTTGATGGAGTAAACCTGTCTGTGGAGAAGGGAGAGTTTGTGGCGGTGGTGGGAACCTCCGGCAGCGGAAAATCCACCATGCTCCACATGATAGGCGGTCTGGATACTCCCACGGCAGGAGAGGTGCTGGTGGACGGACAGACTTTAGGCCACATGACGGAGGAGGAGCTTACCATTTTCAGAAGGAGAAATATCGGATTTGTGTTTCAGCAATACAATCTGTTACCCATGCTCAACGTGTGGGAAAATATCATTCTTCCGGTGCGGCTGGACGGCAGGCACCCGGAACAGACTTATGTGAAAGAGTTGATTCGGGTGCTGGGGTTGGAACAAAAGCTGGAAAACCTTCCCGGCACCTTGTCCGGCGGTCAGCAGCAGAGGGTGGCCATCGCCAGAGCGTTGGCGTCAAAACCTGCTATTTTGCTGGCTGATGAGCCGACGGGGAATCTGGATTCCAAGACCAGTCAGGATGTGCTGGGGCTTTTGAAAGCGACCGGAGAGATGTTTCATCAGACCATTGTGATGATTACCCACAATGAAGAAATTGCCCAGCTGGCAGACCGGATTTTGCGGATTGAGGACGGAAAGATTGTGGCGGACAGCAAGGACAAAGGAGAGGAGGAGCAGCCATGGTAAAGGTGGAAAATAAGGAAACCCTACGGCTTCTTGCCGACCGTTTTATGAAAAAGAACCGGGCGAGGAACCGTATTCTGGTTATCGCCATCGCCCTGACCTCCCTGCTGTTTACCAGCTTGTTCATGGGAAGTCTGTCCATTATTCTTTCCCGGCGGCAGACGGAAATCAAACAGTTCATGGATTCCGCCCACGCCACGGCTCAGAATTTGACGGCGCAGGAGGAAAAAGCGCTGCTTCAGGCCATTGAAGAAGAAAAAGAGGTGGAACGTTATGGAACAGGGATTTTCCTCGGGCCGGTGCTTGATGAACGATTGGGATATTCCACGGAGCTGCGTTACGGAGATGCCAATCTGGCGGAAAGCTTTCAATGTCTGCCCACCAGGGGGCGGATGCCGGAGCGGAGCAATGAAATCGCAGTGAGCAGTCTGGTGCTGGATGCCTTCGGCCTGCCCCATGAGACGGGGACGGAGATTACCCTTTGCTGGGAGGTTTCCCCCGATGGGAAAAGGCAGATTGATGACTTTCAGGTGTGTGGTTTTTGGGAGGGGGATAAAGCGGTCTTATCCCAGCTGGCCTGGGTTTCCGAAGAATATGCAAAAAGCTGCGGATACCCGGTGTCTGAACAAGAATTAAAGGACGGCATTTACAACGGAGGAAGGGATGTGTGCGTCTGGTACAAGAGTCTTTGGAAGTTGAACAAAACGACGGAGAGCCTTGCAAAAAGCGCAGGGTTTCAGGCAGATAGGGAAGGGCTTACCGTCAATCCGGCCTATGATTTGATGGGGGAGGACGCCTTTTCTTTTTCTTCCGTGGCAGTGATGCTTCTCTTCATTGTACTGGCGGGCTATTTAATTATCTATAATATTTTCAATATATCGGTACAGACGGACATCCGGGATTACGGTTTGTTAAAAAATGTGGGAACCACGGGAAAACAATTAAAAAAACTGGTGCGGATGCAGGCCTGGCGGCTGTCTGTCCGGGGAATCCCCCTGGGACTCATCCTCGGCTATCTGGCCGGTGTTGTCATGGCGCCGTCTCTTACTGCCGACGCGCAGATTAGCGCCCAGGCGGATGCAGCAACACAGACTGTCGTTTCTGCCCCTCCTGCTGTGTTTCTTCTGTCTGCTCTGCTGACGTTGTTTACGGTATATCTGTCCAGCTTCCAAGCCTGCCATATGGTGGAAAAGGTGTCTCCCGTGGAAGCGCTCCGTATGCAGGAGGGAGAGCCGGTGCGGAAAAAAAGAAAGAAAAACGGACCGGTGACCTGGTGGGGAATGGCTGTGGGCAATCTGCGCCGCAACTGGAAAAAGGGCGTTGTGGTGATGCTTTCCATCGCCTTGTCTTTGGTGGTGGTGGACGGCATTGTCATGCTGGTAAAAGGCTATGATTTTGATGCCTACAAAAAAATATTTCTTGCCGCAGATTTTCAGATTGACCAGCTCAGCGGCGCTAAATCCACCTCCCGTCTTCAGGGAATTACCCCGGAGGTAAAAGAGATGCTGGAGGCTTGCCCGGACAGCGAATCCACGGGCTATGTCTATTATTCTGATGAAACCCATGCCATGGAGCCGACACTCCGGAAAACATGGGAGGGCTTTGCCAAAACATATGAGGCTTATTGGAGCGATTATGAAAAGGGACTGTGGGAATCAGCCAAAGAGAACAACCGCATTTCCGTACATTTTCTTGGCATCAGCCAGTCTGTGTTTGAGAAGCTGGAATGGAAAGACGCCCCCTGCAGCTGGGAGGAGTTTCAGACAGGGCGCTTTGTGCTGGTGGATTACAATAACAGATACAGTGAACAACCGGTTTCCTACTATGAGCCAGGAGAACCGTTTGTCATGACTTATCAAAGCGGCGAAGCCCGGACCTATGAGGTGCTGGGGGAGGCGCTCATGCCTTATTCCCTGGACTATCCTTTTGCGGATATTTTTTTCATTACGGTGATGGCTCCGGAAAAAGAATATATAGCCCGGACGGGAAATGATAACGCCATGCTTGCCGCCGTTGATGCAAAAAAGGGACAGGATAAAG
>JAUNJG010000164.1 GCA_030533385.1 Eubacteriales bacterium
AATAAAAGAGCAAAGAGTTGTATACTCTGCACTCTATATATTACGAATTTGAATTCATAGAAACGATAGTTTAAAAAATGAAACGAGAAAATAACCATGGAGAAGGCGGGCATGTATGTCCGTCTTTTCTTCATAGAAAACACAACAAAACCACCTCCTATCAGACTGTCATATTGTGACAAATCATCAGGAACAATGGAATAATCAATTATTTCAGGACCATGTATCATGGTGTTTTTTACATGAAAGGTCTGTCTCGTCATAAGTGGACGATAGTGTTCCTTATTGACGGCATAACTGATGAGAAAGTCTTTTTCTACTTTTCTGACATTCATTTTGTCTGTGATATATTCACGGAGCATCGGCTGAAGGCATTCCTCCGCCAGTTGCTGTGCCGGAATCTTATTAGTGGTTCCATGAACACGGTTGTTGACTTTTCGGCACCAGGCAAGGGCTTGTCCGTTTAAATCATCCAAAGAATGATATCTGATACCAACCATGAAGTTTTCACGAACATAGCAACAAATTTAGGATTCATTTCACTTTCAGATTGTTTCAATAGCCTTTTTATTACGACCTGTCCTTGCAGACCCGGCACTGTTTCAAAACGGACAGTAGCTTTCGAATTCAACTCCTTTTTCTTTTGGGAGACATAGTCTTTTACAATCGTATAACCGCACTGACATCCGCGTTCTCTGATGCGTTCTAAAATTAATGCGGCACTATAATTGTCTTCTTCTAACAATGCATCAATATGATGTTTCCTGCCTATTTCTGCATAACTGAGTCCTTTTTTCTTTTCGCTTCTAATTTCCATCCATAGATTTCCTTTCATGTTGACACTCCTCTCTGTTGAGAGAAGTGTACCATATTTATTTTCATGAACTAAAACCTACATTTTTAAAACGGCGTTTTCTTACATTTTATCAACGGCGTTGACAAAAGGTACATCCACATAAATTCAGGAGAACTATGGCAACTAGAGCAATTGAAAAGGGCGCATGACGTCCGGGGCACGTCAGCTTTGCGCGGACCGGAGCGAAGCGTAGACAGCCGATAAAGCAAGTACAGAAGATACTTGGACATGAACAGATAGATACAACGCTTAGATATGCTATGGTAAATCAAAATAATGTGAAAATGTCCCATAGAAAATATATTTCTTAGTGATTGATAAAAAGAGAAATAAGGGTTATAATTAATTTGGCAAGATAAAATTATGATAGAATTTGGATAAGGAGGTTGCTATGATACAGATAAGACCAGTTTCGGACTTGAGAAATAAATTTCCTGATATTGAAAAAGCGGTTGGAGGAGGAGAACCGGTATTTTTAACAAAGAATGGATATGGTGCAATGGTTGTATTAAGCTTAGAAGCGTACTCGAGACTTACAGATGGTGTTGAGGCTGCATTGGATGAGGCGGACAGATACGCATCAGAGAATGAAAAAAGATATACACATGAAGAAGTTTTTTCAAATCTTCGAAGGAGGGTAAATGGCTGATACACAGTATGAATTAAGGTATTTACCTTTATTTTACGAGGATTTAGAACAAAAAGTTATATATATATCAGAAACTTTGCATAATGAAAAAGCGGCAAATGATTTATTAGATGCAGTTGAAAAAGCGATAATGGAAAGATTACCTATTGCGGAATCATTTGAACCATTTCGCTCTGTAAAAGAAAGGCAATACAAATACTATCGTATTTATGTTAAGAATTTTGTTATTTATTATGTTGTAATAGATGGTATTGGTTCTAAAAAAATCATGGAAGTTAGACGTTTTTTATATAATAAACAAGACCGTGAACAGTTGATATAAATCAATCAACTACGCAGTGAATCTGAATTTGTGGAGGATTATGAACATGCTTAAGCTTACTACACCTTGCTTCGTTGAGGGCGGATGGATACCTGACTATAA
>JAUNJG010000165.1 GCA_030533385.1 Eubacteriales bacterium
GCCGCGCAAACGACCTACACCCTTAGCAGGGGCGCCTCTTCAGCCACTTGAGTATTTCTCCTGAAGTTTGAACTTCTATATTTTATTGTTTCGTCCTATGACGCAAAATTTATTATACTAAATGAGTGAATGTTTGTCAATGCCTATTTTTTGGAAATTCACATGGTATTTTTTGGAAACTCATATGAAATGCAACAGGTTTCTCAGATAAAACAATATAAGAGAAAATCAGCAGCGATCGCCGCCAACACACAAATCATAACCGGACATTTACGCCATGCCAGAATACCTGCGACAAGACCTCCTATAATTCCAATTACCGGTTTTTCGGCATCTACGGTAAATACGCCGGGAAATATCAGAGCAGACATTGCCGTATAAGGAATGAGATTCAAAAACTTTTCTGTTTTTGTGCCAAATTTCATCTTATCAACCAGAACTGCCGGAATTGCTCTGGGAATATAAGTAACTACTGCCATTCCCAAGGTTAATATCAATATTTTAACGCTGTCCATTTTTATTCTCCTCCTTTACATCCACTTCCAAATCCACAAAGAAAACACCGATAAAAGCGCAAAGCAATGTGGAAACAATCAACGCCCAGCTGGATTCCATAAATTGTGTCAAAATAGAATTACATACGGCTGTCAAAACAACTAAAAGTCCTAATCGCCAGTTTTTCGTCAGATTTGGCACAAGAATACCAATAAACATTGCATAAAGAGCAATACCGAGGCTTGCAGTAATAATGGCAGGTAAAAAGTCCGACGCTACCGCTCCGATCAAGGTTCCCACATTCCATGAAGTGTATGTAACCGTTATCAATCCCAAAAAATATATGGCAGAGCATTTTTCTTCTTTCTCGGTGGTAAAAATCGCAAAGGATTCATCGGTTACGCCAAAGGCAGCCAGCAGTTTTATTTTTACACTGTCCTTTCTCATTCGGTTTACCACACATACACTCATAATCAAATGTCGCAAATTCAAAATAAAGGTTGCAAGAATCATAGCTATCATACTTGCTCCCTGCACATACATTCCAACAGCCATCATTTGACTTGCTCCTGCAAATACGGTTAATGACATTACACAGGTCTGTAATATGGTAAATCCTGCCTGCCGGGCCATAATCGCATAAGCAATTCCCACGGGGACAAAACCAAGAATGACAGGAATCGCTGCTTTTACTCCTGTTAAATACTGTTTTTTCTTATTTTCTGTCATATGTTCCTTGTATGATAATTAGGAAGTTAATTATCACACGTTTCCTTTCTTTTAATATCGTGGTTTAATACATTCAGATACTGTGGACTTTTGATTAATTTCCTGTAGCTCTGACTACTCGAAGGAGTGTATTGCCGCTACCTTTATCTGAATTGTTTATAGCTGGATGTTGCCGGAGTGTTCCGAGTACTTATTTCCGTCAAGTCTACGATGATAATCGCTGGTGGATATCACGGTATCAGACTTTAGAAAGGGAGGTGCAACCTCATGATTTACGTAGGCATTGACATTGCCAAACTCAACCATTTCGCCTCAGCCATATCTTCGGATGGTGAAATCGTAATCGAGCCGTTCCAATTCTCGAATGACAATGATGGCTTCCAACTGCTGGTCTCCAAACTCGAATCCTTCGATAAGAACAGCCTCATCATTGGTCTTGAATCAACGGCACACTACGGCGACAACCTTGTTCGATACCTTGTTGCCGGTAACTACAAAGTGTGTGTGTTGAACCCCATCCAGACTTCTACGATGCGTAAAAACAACATACGCAAAACGAAGACGGATAAAGTCGACACATACATCATTTGTAAAACCCTCCTGATGCAGGATCCTCCCAGATTTGTGACCTGTTATGATCTCGATCTGATGAACCTCAAAGCCCTTGGACGTTTTCGCCAAAAGACCA
>JAUNJG010000080.1 GCA_030533385.1 Eubacteriales bacterium
CTCTTCCCTTTATTTTTTTCTTTTTTGCCAATGATAATTATACTCTAAGCCTCCCTGCTCTTCCAATGGAATCCTCCCCATATTTCTCTTTTATTTTATCCAAGGCCTCATCCATCCTGGCCAGTTTTTGATGCTTCCTCTCCTGTTCCAACCGTTTCCTGTTTTTTTGCTCTGCCAGCGCTGCGTCCCTCTCTCCAAAGTCCATCATCATCTGGCCGGAAGCCTTATTCTCATAAATATGAAGATTCGGCGCAACGGCTTGTTCCATCTGGGGTCTGAGATTTTCTTCCGTCAATTTCGTGCATCGAACCCCCAGCAGCCGCAGAGGCGTCCCGTCCCACAATTCTTTAAAAAGCCGACAGCAAATCTGATGGAGTTCTCCTGACGTATTGGTAGAATAATCCAGCACTCTCTGATGAGAATGCCTCTTAAAATGGCAGTCTTTCACTTCTACCTCCACCGTCCGGGCAAACAGACCATCTCTGCGAAGCCTCCTCGCCACCGTATCACAAAGATAGAGAAAAATCCGGGCGGCCTCCTCATATTCGGTGACATCCTTTCCCAGAGTGGTGGAATTGCCGTAGCCTTTGGCTTCCTCCTTCTCCCCCTTAACCGGGGAATCTTCCATGCCGTTGGCATAGCGCCACAAAGTTTCCCCCTGGGTTTTTAAATGCGCCTTCAAAAATACCGGGTCGCTGCCCGCCAAATCTCCGATTGTTTCTATTCCAAGCTCCTTTAACTTTGCCGCCGCCGACGCTCCGGTCAAAAATAGCTCCCGCACCGGCAAAGGCCACATTTTATCCCTAATCTCCTCAAGAAACAGCGTATGAATTTTATCCGGTTTTTCAAAATCTGACGCCATCTTGGCCAGCAGTTTGTTGGAAGAAATGCCAATATTGACGGTAAAGCCAAGCTGTTCCCGAATTTCCTTTCGTATTGCCTGCGCTGCCTCCTCCGCATTTTTATAGAAGAAATGCAATCCGCTCATATCAAGATAGGCCTCGTCGATGGACACCTGTTCGACGACCGGGGCATATTGCCTTAGAATTCCTATGAACGCTCTGGAATATTTTTTGTAGAGAGGGAAATTGGGCGGAAAACTTTTCAAATCAGGACATTTTTTCAGGGCGTCCGTCACCGGCTCTCCCGTTCTGACACCACACGCTTTGGCCGGAAGAGACTTGGCCAGCACCACCCCTTTTCTCCGGCTGGTATCTCCACCGATGATGGCAGGAATCTCCCTGATATCCGTCTCCGCCCCATTTTTTAACTGCTCCGCCGCCTCCCAGCTTAAATAGGCACTGTTGACATCCACATGATAAATGAGTCTGTCCATCCTTCTCCTCCTTCCTTTTATCTGATGGGCAGTCTGCACATTCTCCACTTTCCTAAAAATTCATAAAGAAAGAACTGTCGAATCACTTCAACAGTTCCCCTCTTATTTATTCAGCCTCGAGAGAAATCTCCTCCGTCTCCTCGTCCGCTCTCTCTTCTTCCTCCAGAATCTTCTCCTCGCTAAGTTCCGTCTCAAAATCCGTCGGCGTGCCGCAGGACGGGCAGTAATCTTCCGCTCCGGACAGCTCTTTTCCGCAGGAACTACAATGCTCTCCGCGACGCATTTTTTCAAGCTGCGCCTGTTTCTCCTTCAATTCCTTCTCCACA
This sequence comes from Eubacteriales bacterium, assembly GCA_030533385.1. GTDB lineage: Bacteria > Bacillota > Clostridia > Lachnospirales > Lachnospiraceae > Anaerobutyricum. Next base: position 1,663 of record JAUNJG010000080.1, read on the forward strand.
GCATCCATGGCGGTGAAATATTCTCCGTAGACTTCCTCATAATCATCCCGGTGCAATCTGACGTAAGTTTTGCCAATCTGGTACACCAAATCTTTTAATTCTTTTTTATCCTGGCGAATGGCCTCCCGCATCTTAAAAATGTCCGCCGTCTTCTTTGCCTTTTGTCCGGCAACCGCCACATCCTTTTTTAACCGACTTAATAAATCCATTTGGTTCCTCCTTATTTCTTCATGTTTTTATGATTTCTTACTGCCACATGGCATATCTCTCCACTGGAACAACCGAACCATCCCTCTGGGTTCCTCTTTTCTAAATCCATCGAAGGTCAAGCTCCTAAAACTTTATTATACTTGCAATTATGCCAAATAACAACCCGAAAATTCTCTATGAAACCTTGCAGGAATCAACAAACCGCTCTCACCATCCTTTTAATTTTCTCTTCGTAGGAGATCGCCTTATCTTTTTCGCTGACTTCCACAGGAGCCTTCCCACTCTGATAAAGATATGCATAACAATAAAAATTGCTTCCGGCCTGATGAACCAGTTGTTCATAAAAGTTCATTTATATCCACTCCTTTGCATTAGTTGTAATATTTTAAATAACAGCAAAAGAATAGCGTTTCCAAAACTTTTTGTCAATAGCTGTTATATTTATAATAACACTGATTCCTGAACTTTTTTACACCCCTGTCATTCCCTTTCATTCCTCTCTCTAAAAAGAACGCTCCCTCACATCTTGCAATCATTCTTGGCACTTTCCTGCCCATCCCACGGAGTCTCCCAGTTTTCACACCACTTCTCCATGGCTTCCGTGGATTCCATCAACTGCTTATCATTAAGGCCGGGCGCTTTAAAAAATAATAATTTACATCCCGGCTTACTTTTTTGAATATAGGGGGTGTCTTTACGAATCACATAAAAATCTCCTTCCCGGAAATAGTATTCCTGACCGGAAGACAAGTCTACATACTTCGTCTCCCCCGCAATCATATAAGCATATTCCGTCGTTGTCGTATGATAGTGAGCCGCCTCCCAATGGTAAGAAGTATAGGACGTAATGCCACATTCCACCTGTGCATCGAAAATAAAGGGAAGCGTCTGAGGCATACTCAAATTTCCTGCCAGATATTGCCTCCTACTGTCTTCCAAAGCTTTTTCTATGGCAGTGTGCCTGATACACTGAACAGAGCCGCTGTCGATTTTTTCCTCTTTCTTCAAAACTAAAGTTTCCAAAGTTCATGCCACCTCCTCTTCACCAACACGTCATTCACAATTATCGTCCTGTTTCCATCACTACGCATGGTATCTCTCCTCTTCTTTATACTATACATAGGCAGACGGAAAACATCCGCCTGCCTATGTCCCTGTCTTTTCTATCCTCTCACCCTCTATCTGTTATAATCACATTTTTGGCACTGACTCATAATCTTTCCGCTATTTTCCTTATGAAAAATACCTGACCACTTGCAAATACTCTGTAGGATTGGTACAACGGATTTTCCTTTTTCTGTCAAAGAATACTCCACCCGAGGAGGAATCTCATCATATTGTTTTCTTTCGACAATGCCGTTCCGAATTAAGTCCTTTAAGGTGGTGGACAGCACGGCATCGGTAATATTCATCATTTCTTTCCGAATTTCACTGTAACGCAACACATTCTTTTCATTCAGCACGCAGATTACCCGGGATTTCCATTTTCCTCCGAATATCTCCAGACCGTACTCTAAAGGACAACGGATATCGGCGTCCATCTTTTTTTGATACATGGGACATTTCTCCTATCACATTTTTTCTTTAATTATAGCAATTATAGCATGGATACTCGTTTTTTCACAGTCACTCATAAATTTATAAGTTCCTTCTCCTTTGTCTATCAACCAATGACCATCCAGTCATAAACCTCCCGAGGCCGCATCTGATACTGCTGCCCGCCGCCGCAGAAAAATCCTCAATTAAGACAAAATCCCCGACACCCCACGATATTCCATTGCTATTTTCGCGCGCTTTGCGTATAATAACAATGCGCAAGTGCGCCTGACACAAAAAAGCGACGTTTTCAATAGAATAACAGGAGGATATTATGCTTGTAGATTACCACATTCATTCCGAATTCAGCGATGACTCCATCACGCCCATGGAAGAACAGATTGAGCGCGCCATCGAATTGGGAATCAAAGAGATTTGTTTTACAGATCATGTAGATTACGGGATAAAAAAAGACTGGACCGAGGATCCTTTACTGCCTCGCATTGTGGAAGATGCCGCCGACCCTTCGTCTGTCCGCACCCTCCTTACCAACGTAAATTACCCGGAATATTTCGGAAAGCTTCTCCGCATGAAAAAAACGTACGGCGACAGAATCACCATACGGAATGGATTGGAATACGGCGTCCAACAACACACGATTCCGCAGTTTGAAGCTCTTGTGAAACAATACGACCATGAACTTGATTTTGGACTCCTGAGTATTCATCAGGTGGGAGATGAAGAATTTTGGACTGGCGATTTTATGAGAGGGAAAACCCAGCTTGAATATAATATGGGATATTACGAAGAGATGCGGGAAGTGATTTCCCGTTTTCCCCATTTTGATATTCTTGCCCATGTAGACTCTATCGCCAGGTATGACCCCTGCGGTCCCATCGACTTTTCCTGTATCAAGGACATCCTCACGGATATTTTTCGTCTGGTCATCCAAGGTGGAAAAGGCATTGAGTTAAACACATCCAGCTGGCATTACGGACTTTCTGACACCACTCCGTCCCGGGAAATTTTACAACTCTACCGCTCCCTGGGAGGGGAAATCATCACCATCGGCAGCGATGCCCACACACCAAAATATGTGGGAGACCACATTTCCTTCGGACAATCCTACCTAAAAGAGCTTGGATTTGACAAGATATACACTTATGAAAAACACAGACCCATCCCACATAAAATATGATGAAATGGCGTCCGGCTCCGTCCCACCCACAGGTGGTGACGAAGCCGGACGCCATAGTCTTCTCGTCTTTTATTTTTCGTCTTCATCCTTCTTCCAGGGAATTTCCCAGTTTTCGCACCACCGGTTCATTTTCTCAGTGGATTCCACACACTGCTTGTCGTTGATCCCCGGAACTTTGAAAAACAACAACCTGCATCCTGGCTGGCTTTTTTGAAGGTAAGGAGTATTTTTGCGAAGCATATAAAAGTCCCCCTCCCTGAAATGATATTCTATGTCAGAAGACAAATCTACATACTTTGTCTCCCCGGAAATCATATAACCGTACTCCGTGGTGGTCGTATGATAATGGGCTGTCTCCCAATGGTAGGAGGAATAGTCGCTGATACCACACTCTACCTGGGAGTCCCGGATATAAGGCAGCACCTGCGGCATCTCCAAATCTCCGGTCAAATACTGTCGCCTGCTGCTCTCCAGCGCCTTTTCTATGGATTCGTGGTCGATATACTGAACCTGACTGTGAACAGGCATTTCCCGCTCTTTTAGCAAAAGGGTTTCCAACGCCCACGCCACCCCGTCCTCGACATTAGAAGGCGCCTGATAATGGGCTTTCGCCTTTAACTGGGGACAGGCATTGCCCATGGCCACCCGGATACCCGCCTCATCAAACATCCCCATGTCATTCTCACTGTCTCCGATGACCATAATCTGTTCTTTGGACAATCCGGCCGCCGCTGCGACCGCCTGAACCCCTCTGCGTTTGTCCACATTTTTTGGAAGAATCTCCATCGCCGGCCCTTCTGTAGACAGAACAACTACCCCTTCTATTTGCTCCGCCCTGGCCCGTATTTTATCTCTCTTTTCCTTCTCTGATATGACCGCCAGAAACTTTCCCGGCATGGCATTCTTCTTTTGCAGATATTCCCACAAATTCTCTTCTACCTGCATATACTTTTGAAAAAATGTTACATATTCCTTCGTCCACCCGCAGGTTTCCATTTTTTCTTCCCGATCCTTTGTTACATAAGCTATGTCACCGACGTGCATCTGAAAAAAGACACCTTCTTCATAAAGAAGACGATATACTTTTTTCGCAATTTCTTCTTCCATTTCTACCGAATACATGAATTCTTTTTTTTCATAATCCCGATACACCGATTGTCCATTTGATGCAATAAGATATCGATCCGCCCCGATGGCCCGGATGGCAAAAGCAGATTCCGACCCCAGTCTCCCCTGCAAATCACCGGGATGATGCCGGCCTCTTTTATTTTCCGAAATGCCTCTCTGGTTCTTTGCGTCACTGTGTTCACTCCTCGCAGCAACGTACCATCCAAATCTACAAATACCATCCTGATTGCCTGATTATTCATTGTATTCCTCCGATTTGCCACTTACTCCCAAAAACCTTCCTCATCTTCTCTCCATGTTAGACAGACGGGCAGTATCCGAACGCGCCTGCCTATCTTCCGGCCTTTTTATCACGAACATTTCCCCCATAAATCAGTTGTCCGAAGAGGACAGAAAACCGTCTTCTTCGGACAAAAATAAGTATCATATGGGCCGAAAATTGAGAGAAAAAAACTAACCTATATTTTATATTAGTGTCTTACAGGACATGTCTTCCGTACATTGCATCCTGTTCTTTTCTTAATTTGTAGATTAATGTGGATTTATCCAGCTCTACCATATCGTATGTGATCAATGTGCCTTTCTTTACATCCTTTTTCATCACTGCTTTGTTCGTGATAAGACCGTATGGCACATAACCTTTTTCGTTGGCTTCTGCTGCTGTACAGATGGAACCATGAGTAGTGAATCCACCGATACCATCAATGGTCTGTCCTGCTTTTAAGTCAATTTTTGCACGAGTGATACACTCTGCTACCAGGCCGTCTTTTGCCACGCAGGTCACTTCTCCGTCGATAACTGCCTTTGCAACAGTCAGAGGAGTTTCCAGGTTGCACAGATGGTATGGACGATATAATGTCCAAAGCGGTCCAGGACCCATGCTGTGGTATGCCAGCTGGTATGCAATCTCTTCGTTGTCAGTGGAAACTGTAACAAATACGCCAGGAGCTACTCCGTCTACATATTCCACAACGCCATGTTTGTCGAAGATACCGCCATCTTTTTTCAGCTTGAACACTTCGTTCAGCTCTTTGATTCCCTCTGTTCCCGGAGAAGTTTTTGGACCGTGTCCGCCAATAACATCAGGAACAAGACCTGTGTAGTTACACATTGCAGTCATCTCCACCATGGTCTTTGTACCATCTTTAAATGCGCAAAGCATTTTCGGGCTCATCTTACGACGGGTTGCTTCTTCAAGAACGGTATCCGGATTACAATCATAATCAATCTTGTTGTTTTTACCTTTACCCATAACTTCTACTTTCAGTCCCATAGCGGTAGCGAAGCAGTAAAGTTCCATAACAGCTCCCGGCTCATCACCTGCGGAACCTGTGTAGATTACGCCATTTTCTTCTGCCAGCTTTTTCAGGTAAGGTCCAATGACAACGTCTGTCTCTACGTTTAACATTACAACATGCTTCTTGTTGTTCAGAGCATCTGTAGCCACCTTTGCTCCGACATCCGGCACACCGGTTGCGTCAATGGCACACTCTACCAAATCTGCATGGGAAATAAAGTCAGCATCAGCGCAGGCAACATATTTGCCTTCCTTCATTGCTGCATTTGCTTCCTCCAAAGTCTTAGCTACCACGATTTCCTCGTCAGTTACGCCGGCATATTTGAAGGCATTTACAGCATTTTCCACTTTAATGTCAGACACGATGGCAGGAGTGATTCCTTTCATCAAAACCATCTGCGTAATCATGCCGCGTCCCATCTGTCCGGCACCTACAATACCGGTGCGAATGATTTTGCCTTCTTTTTCTCTTTGCTCTAACTTTGTCTGCATATTAAGCATAATGTTTTCCTCCTGATTTTGCTTATATATAATGAATTAATAGTTAGCTTATTTTAGTCTCTGCACAAAATCCCTCTATGGCTTGCGCTATCTTCTGATTCATGCAAAGCAGATCTTTGTGTTCCACTTCATTTCATGTCCATGAACCAACACCCTCCACGGCTTTTAGTAGATTTCAATAACTCCTCCCGCCACGATATCTTCTTTTGTCAGCGGGTCTTCTCCTTCTACCATGATGCATCCCGGCAACGCCGGCTCGCTTCCACCGGTAAAATGAATGGTACAATGACCAAGCGTCCGGAGAGTATACTTTGCTTCTTCTCCCACGGCGGTTATGTCAAACACCTTGCCGCAGATAATCATGGTATCTCCTTTTTCCGGCTCTTCGTATACCTGAGAAATGGTGTGAAGCACGGAAATCTCTCTCAATTCTTCGGGAGCATTTTCATTGAAAATCACAATGAATTTTGTTTCCTCTTCCTCTAAAAATCCAAGAGCTTCTTCTCCCCACTCTGTTATCTCAACACAAAATTTCATGGAAACCTCCTTCTTAGAAAAGTCCAAAGCTTAACGCATATGCGATTAAAACGGCAATCGGACCGGTAATCAATCTGGAGAACAATACGGCAGGCACACCCAACTCAATCGTCTCCGGCTCTGCCTCTCCGAGGGAAAGACCTACCGGTATAAAGTCACATCCTACCTGTGCATCAATGGCAAACAGCGCCGGTAATGCATACTGCGGAGCAATCGCTCCTGCCCCAATCTGCTGACCGAGCAACACACCGACTACGGACGCAATGACCGCTCCCGGTCCCAAAATCGGGGAGATAACCGGAATCGCACAAACAACGGAGATTGCAATCATTCCCGGTAAAGTCGAACAAAACGGGGAAATCGTGTTGGCGATGATGTCACCCAATCCTGATGCGCTGATGATTCCCAACAGTGTTGCTGTAAATGCCATGAACGGCAGAATGTTCTTAATTACCATCTCGATGGTCTCACGACCTGCGGCAAAAAACATATTGACATATCTTCCGACAACTGTTCCCATGCGGGTGATAATGTTAGGCTTCTTGCCCTCCTGCATTGCTGCCACTTCTTTTTTTGCCTGTTCTTTGGTCTTCGGAGCATCTGTGGTTTTTGCTTTGTTCTGCACGGCTGCCGCCTCCGATGCATCCGCATAGGAAAGACTCTCCTCCGTGACACCGGACACATACAAGTCTTCCGTGATAAATCTTGCCAGAGGACCGGACTGTCCAACCGGCATAATGTTTATCGTCAATATCTTCTTTTTCGGGTACACGCCACAGCGGGCTGTGCCGCCACAGTCTACTACTGCAACCAGTACTTCCTCATCCGGGCATCCGGTGGAAAAACCATCCACCAGCTCACAGCCGGTCATCTCGGCAACCTTCTCTGCCACCGGACTGATATCGTTTCCCGTTACGCAAAGCACTTTGTTTCTTGTTTCCGTCGGCTGTAAAATTAACGGACCACCCCAGCCTCCCGGGCCTTTGGTAACTTTTATTGTCTTATACATCGCTTTCTCCCTTTCTAGTTAGGCTTTGTTACTCATCTTCGTATAAATGATTTCCGTAACGACTCCCCTGATAAAAATCACAATGACACCAACGAGGAAATACCGCAGCGCCAGTCCGCTGGTACTCAATCCCAGCTTGGTAATGCCATCGGCAATTCCCAGGAAGACGAACAGCTCACCCGCATTCGCATGAGGGAAAAGACCTGTGATTGGATGGCAGAAGGATACGGCAGAATCGTAATATGCCGGTTTATACTTTTCTTCCACAAACCGTCCGAAGCTGTACATCATCGGATTTCCCAGGAAGAAGGCTGCCATCACCGGCAACAGCACATATCTTCCGAGACGAAAGCTTGTACACTTTTGTGCAAATACCGTCACCTTTTCCTCTCCTATGATTTTAATGACGGAATTTACCGCAACCATCAAACATACGATAGTAGGAATAATCCCTGTCACCCAACTGGTAAATGTCTCGCCGCCGGCCTGAAACAAACCCATAAAGCCGCTGGCCAAGTTAGAAATAAATTCCATAAAACACCTCTCATTTCTACTGCTTAACGTGAATACTTTGTGTGAATAGTTGCTTTTTATAAGTAAAAGACCTGATGAAATCGGCGGCGCCCTTCCTTTTCCTTCATACCCTTTTCCTTCTCAACCTAAAACATAGATCTGTGACCCAACTTAGAACATCTCTTACACATGTTCCGGATACAGCCTCATCTCCAGAGCTTCCAGGGCCTGAATGTACCCTTTGAATCTTTTCTGCTTTTTTTTGTCAAGAGACTTGAAATCTTCCAACATATCCATGATGTGCACCCCTTCCGGCGTCCTCCCCAGTATCTCCTTTTTATGTTTAAACCTCGCCAGAATCGTCATACCTTCCATCGTCTCCACCCGCCGTATGATGCCGTCATTTCCACAGGCAACTAAGACAAGATGACCAAAGGCGATACCGCCTCTTTTTTGTCCGATTCCTACATTTCCCAATTTATGAATTTTTGAAACAGCTTTTTTATAATGAGTAATCTGCATCTTGCATCCGATAATCTGTAGTACAAACAACAAAAACAATGCCCCAAAGATAAGAAACGTGTGATTCATCGGCAGCTCTCCTTTCTTTTTCATTTCATAATTCTTAAAATCCATTCTCTATTTATGCGTCTGTTCGTTTACTAAACATAACTAATCTGTCTTTGTTTCGTTTAGTAATCTGTTGAGCTTGAGCTTAGTATATACCCCCTGTTCCTTATTGTCAATTTACTAAATACACAATTTTATATACTAAAATTTATTAAATATATATAATGTTTTTTAATTAACAATAACTAAATATTTACTGAACAATTTTGGATTACCTTAATAAATTTTTAAGCAAACCTTTCCTTTCTTCCCGATTTCCGCATCCTTTCTTTTTGTTTTTCTCCCCGTACAATCCCCTTTCTCTCTGGCAATTTATAAGAAAATAAACAACCTGGTTTGTGCAACATTACGGATTCTTTTTATATATGTAAAGATTTATTTGAATCTGCTAAATTAACATTGACAATTATTTAATAAAGATTTACAATCATCCTAAGT
>JAUNJG010000081.1 GCA_030533385.1 Eubacteriales bacterium
TCTTCCCTTTATTTTTTTCTTTTTTGCCAATGATAATTATACTCTAAGTTCTCCACTCAACAGACGATATAACAGCTCTGCCAACGGCTTCATGGCATTTTTGGCCTCAGATACTGTATTGTTCTGGGCGCCTACTTCCACCAGCATGGCTCTCTTTACAAGATGAAGATTATAGCGATATCCTTTTATGTATATTTTTCTCGTGAAGCCAGGATAATATTTCGCTGCCAAAAGCTGCATTTGCAAGCTGAATGCCAGATTGTCCCTTTTGTTGGGATTATATAAATATTCCAGCTCCCCGTCTTTTAACCGACTCACCCCGTTAAAAAACATAATCTGTGCAGTCTTCCTTCCCCCGATTTTAGTAACCAGGCGGATGGAATCTTCCACGGAATCCCGGTGTACATCCAAAACCACCTTGATTGAAGGATATTTCCTCAAGGTCATCGACACACTGTCTCCCGCATAATCATAAGCTGCATTTCTGTCCAGTTCTCCATTGATTCTATCGTAGATCGTCGTATCATGAATCACCGAAATCCCATAGTTCGTCTCCAGCTCTTTTTTTAGTGCCTCTCCCACTTCCAGGACAGATCCGACCTTCCCCTTTTCTTCCCGATAGGTTTCGCTGCCATGAGTATGATAAATGAACACCAGTGGCTTTTTTCCGGAAAGCTTCACGGACATGTCTTTCTTTATCAAGGATTCTCCTACCAGATCTTCTCTTGTCATCCTGGCAGTCTCGTCCACGATATAAAAGTTCCTCAATAAAAAATCGTAGGAAGTGAGCTGTTTTTCCGTGTAGCTCTCCCCCGCTCCCTTAGTCTCCATCACGCCGGGATTCGTCTTCTTATCTTCCACGGGCGCATCATCGGCCTCCTTAAAGTATTCCGGCACCACATCTCCATGAACAGAAGAAAACCAGTCATTCCCGTTCCAGTAATCTATGCTGTACTGCTGAAGGGGAAACAGCTCTTTTTGTACCGCGCCGCGCATAAATGGGAGCATCACATGGTTTCCTCCTATACAGTTTTCATACCCCAAAAAAGGGATTAGTTCTTTTTGCGCCCCTTTGAGCAAATCTTCCCCGGCAGACTTCCAGATTTCCATATTGAGTGGAAGCTTGTCTTCCATCTTTTTCCACAACAACGTGTCGGCAGGATTTCTTTCCGAGACAATCAGCAGCCAGACCGCCAGAAAAATGAGTGACAACAATAGTTCCAACGTCTGTATTTTACGTTTACTTTTTTGCGGCATATTCCACCTCTTTTTTCTGCCCCTTTCTCCCGCTAAAAAACGGTCTCTCCCCCCTGAAATCCTGTACCATAAATATATGCCTCTTCTCTGAAAATATGCCTTCTCCTCGTCCTCTAACTCTGACTCCTCCTGGCAATCACCTGATTTAGCCCTTCAGAAATTGTGTAGCCAATCCGCTTGACCGCCTCATCCACCTCCTTTGGCGTCACCATCAGAGAAAATAATCTGGAAGGCAGCTTCTGCGCCATATACCGGTATTTTTCCCTCTCCGACCAGGAATCAAACGGCACTCTCCCTTCTTTTTCCTCCTCCGCCTCCCAAAAGGAGGAGAGGATGTCCCCCGCCAGCGCAGGCAGGGAAATCACGGTGGGAATCCCCAGGGAAATAACCGGAATTCCCATCGTCCTTTCTGAAATCTCCTCCCTCCGGTTCCCCACTCCTGCCCCCGGCACCAGCCCGCTGTCTGATATCTGTATGGTGCAATACAGGCGCTCATAAGTTTTGGCGGCCAGGGCATCTATCAGCACGATGGCATCAGGGCGAATCTTCTCCGCCACCGCCTGCAAAATCTGTCCGGTTTCCATTCCTGTCTGCGCCATCACGCCCGGACGGATGGCATAAGAATGTTTCATACCTTTAAAAACGACCATCTTGGATAAATGCCCTGTGACAAAAAGGTTATCAATGACCAATGGCCCCAGGGCATCAGGCGTCACCTCCACATTGCCCAATCCCGCAAATAAAATATTTTCTTTTCCCCGAAGCAGCGTCTCCATATGTTCCGCCAGCAGCCTGCTCATTCCTTCATGGTACCCTCCGTCGTTTTTTGCCAGATCTTCCCCCTCCAAAGTAATATAGACGCCCTCAGGCTTTCCAAACAGACGCTCTCCCCGCTCATCTTTGATGTGAATCACCGTCTCCTTGCAGGAACCCCCCTGCCTTCCCCTCGTCTGCACCGTATATCCCTCGGTCTCCTCCGACTGGCTTTCCGCCAGTTCTTCCTGCAACTCTAATGCCAAATCCGTATGAAAAAGTTCCATTTTTTCCAACCTCCCGATTGTCTGAGACAAGGCAAACCACTTCTTCCCTCTCGTTTTCACCTTTGCTCTCTTTTTCTTTTCCCTTTATTATCAAGAAAATTGAAAAAAATATACTCGAACCAAAAAATTTTGTCTTTTTCCTATTGACAAAACCACTCTCTGTCACTAGAATATAATGGTATGTTTACATTAGATTGTCCGTGTCCAGTATAATGTAATGAAAGAACATCATAAGCGTTGAATATATTTTGGAGGTGTACAGATTGGCTAACATCAAATCTGCGAAAAAAAGAATCTCAGTAATTGAGAAAAAAACATTAAGAAATAAGGTAATTAAATCAAAGGTGAAAACCTGCATAAAGAAAGTTGATGCAGCGATTGCGGAAAATAATAAAGAAGCAGCACAGGCAGCATTATTGGTTGCTGTCTCCGAGATTGACAAGGCAACTTCCAAAGGAGTTTACCACAAGAACACAGCTTCCAGAAAGATTTCCCGCCTGACAAAAGCTGTCAACAAAATTGCATAATCCTTTTACGATTTACATTACCTGGAAAGAGCGGCTGCTTTCCAGGTATTTTTTTATTCCCTTTTCAGGTCATCCCGCCGTCCGACGCTCTCAAAAGAACGCCGGAACATCAACGGGACATTTCTCACTCTTTCTTTCCGGCGGACAAACCTACAATCAGCATCTCCACTCCTATTCGATCCGTCATTCTCCCCCTTTTTATCTCCTCCTCCGTCTGTATGCAGCGCTCCATGCATCTTTTTAACATCTTTTCATCATATCCCCGCAGCATGGACGCATTTTTTCGGACTGCAAACACGGGAATGCCCGCCATCTGGGCAATATCCTTCTCCGATTTATGTACCGCCCTCATATTTCCGATGAGAAGAAGAAGACGGTATTGACGCAATATCAAAAATAAAATATGCATCGGAGGCTCTTTTAATAAAATCAAATCGTTATAATAGGCCAGCGCCCTTTGTTTCCTTCCCGCAGCGATGGCAGAAACCAAATCAAATATTTTATTTTGTATTTCTCCAGACAAAATCGCCTCCATGTCGGCTCTGTCTATCACCGCCCTTTCGCCCACATAGGAAATGAGTTTTTCTGTCTCATTTTTAATCTGAAACATATCATCTCCCACTCTCTCCAAAAAGTATTTGACGTCACTCTCCCGGATTTGTTTTTTTTCTTTTCCTAAAAGAGCGGCCACCCATCGCATCAACACCTTTTCTGTCTGATTTTTCTTTAAGAACTCCCCAATGTATCCATTCTTTTTTATCCATTTATAAACTTTGGTTCTCTTGTCCGCCTCCGGCTCACAAAGGACCATGCAGGTCGTCTCAGGCAATTGCTCCAGCAGCCCGACGAAGGCATCCTTCCCACTTTTCATGATTCCGGTTCTGTCAAGAACAATCAAACGTTTTTCATTAAAAAAAGGATAGGTGCAGGCCAGACTTCTTAATTCTTCCATGTCCACTTTCGCATCCTCAAAGATAGCATAGTTCATCTCCGCCCCTTCAGGAATCATGGCATCTTTTAATAAATGCCTTGCCTGGGAAATCAGATAACTTTCATCCCCCGTCAGCAAATATACTTTATGAAATATCCTCTCCTTCATCTGTCTTTGAAGCTCCTTCATCTCGCCCTTCCTCCTCATCCTTTTGTCTGTCCGTCCAGTATAGCACAGTCCGCCCGGGAAGAAAACCGAAAATCCTTCGGCGCATATCCGCCGACAGCCGCGGTTGCTTCCACATCACCTCGCACGCGCCGGAAAAGGAAGCACAAAGGAGGCGGCCTCCCAGGTGCGCCCATCGCTCTTTATGGAGATGGCTCCTCTCTCGTCCGTCCTCCAAATTTCTGCCTGATGAGCTTTCATCCGATCCAGCAGCTCCTTGTGGGGGTGCCCATAACGGTTCCTCTCCCCGACGGAAATCAGCCCGATTTCAGGAGATAAAACAGAAAGCAGCGCTTCCGAAGTGGAAAATCTGGAGCCGTGATGGGCCACCTTCAGTACTTCAAGCGAGCCTGAGAAAGGAGCGCCTTCCCTTTGCAAAAAAGAGCAAAACGTCTCCTCTCCCTCTCTCTCCAAATCTCCGGTAAACAGGGCATCAAATCCCCCGTACTGTAAATGAAAGACGAGGGAAGCTTCGTTTTTATCCTTTTTTACCTCTCCCTTATCCGGATGCAGACACTGCATAGTCACCGCTTTCGAGAAGCCAAAACGCTGTCCCCGGCTCACTCCAATGATTTCCGTCCCTTTCTTTCTCGCCATATCCTTTATCTGCAAGAATTCTTCCTCTCTCCCCTGCGGCAGCAACAGCCTTCGCACAAAAATTCCGCTTTTTAGCAGCTCTTCTACCCCGTTAATATGATCCTCGTCGGCGTGGGTGAGAATGAGCGCATCAAGCTTCGCCATCCCGAAATAGCGCAGAGCCGGGACAATAACATAACGGCCTGCCTCCTTCTCAGACGTGCTTCCGCCATCTATCATAATCGACCTTCTATCCGGCGTCCGTATGAGAATACATTCTCCCTGTCCCACGTCCAGCATGGTCATTGTCAAACAGGTCGGGGGAGAAAAACACCGGATTGCCAGCAGACCTCCGACTGCCAGTACCGCAGCCTTCCTCCTTTTTTTATCGTACCGGAAAATAAAAATCATCAGGCAGATACCATAGTACCACAGACACCAGAGCAGGGAAGGACAGCCGGTGACAAAAGGCGCTCCCGGCAGCTTTCTCACGGCGTCCAGCACCACATGAAACATCTTTAAAATCAAGGAGGCGGGACTGCCTGCGACGTATCCCGCAGGCAGCCAGAACATCCCCGCCAATCCACACAAAAGTCCGCTTATCATAACCGGAACCATCATCGGTATAAAAAAGGTGTTCAGCACGATGCTATAAGGAGAAAATTCAAAAAAAATGCGGAGCACGACGGGAAGGGTGGTTACCATAATAACTGTGCTGGAAAAAATCGCATCTTTTCCTTTCTTTCTCAGCGCTTCAAAAGGAATCCACTCCCCTTCCATCTTTTTGGAGCGCCCCTCCTCCAGCCGGGAGACCAGAGGAAGCACCCCTCCGATGACCGCCACCAGAACAAAAGAAATCTGAAATCCGCCTTCCATCATCCTCCATGGCGATTCCAGGAGCATCCAGATGCCTGCCAGGCTCATGGCAGACAACATGTCATACTGGCGCCCGGTATACTCTGCCCCCAGATAGACGGCGTACATGATGGAGGCTCTTAACACAGAACTTCCAAAGCCCATCATCAACCCATAGACAAACAAAAGCGATGCACCGCTAAGGCAGGCTGCACCGTAGGAAACCTTCCGCCTTCTACAAAACCGAAACCAGCTTCCCGCCACGATGGAAACGTGAAGACCGGAAACCGCCAGAAGATGGGCGACGCCATTGTCCCCATACCGCTCCTTTTCTTCCTCCGACAGCATACTTTTATCTCCCAGCACCACGGCACTTAGCAATGCCGACGTATTTTCATCCATCACCCGGACGTACACTTCCCCCATCTTTTTTCTAAAAAAGTAAGACAGCCTCGGCAAAAAGAAGGATTCTCTCTCAAAGACAGCGAGGGATCTGGCAAAAAAATGACAGGAAATCCCTCCCGACTGCTCATAGACATCCTGGCGAAACTCTCCCGGATTCGTGGGTACTTTTAAGGCGGCAAGCTCTCCCCGGGCCTGCACCCAGTCTCCCGGAGCCAGCCCCTCCTCCTTTTCCACATACATCCGGCAATTTCCCCGCAGTTTTTCCGTCTGTCCATCTTCCAAAGCTACCTCCACCTTTTCCAGCGTGACAGAAAGTTTTTGCTTCCCTTCTGAAAGATGGGAAATGCGCCCGGAAACAACCGCCATCCGAGGCAAAGACGTCCCGCCAAGAGGCAGATTTTGGCCAAAGACATTCTGTCCCCGCCCATACCCTGCCGCCATACAACACCAAAACAGAAGAAAAAAACGGCTCCAACCCCTTTTCCCGACGGACAACGCCACCATAGGAAAAAGGCCCAGAGCCACCAAAATGCCTCCCTTCTCACCTGTCACGATGGCTGCGGCCTCTCCAAGCACAAGCCCCGCAAAACATAAGAATAAAGGTCTTTTCATTTTTATGATTTCTTTTTCTCTTTCTTCGTCTGACTGCAAAGGGAATAATCGTTGGTCATCAACAGATGGAAAGAGTCAAACTCCCTTAATTTTTTCACTCGTTTCCCTTCTATTGTAAACTGCACCGCAGAAGCATTTCCAAGGGAAGTGACAGTATTCACCATGGCATATACCATTACCTCCTCCTCCACTCCCGGCAGTCCGTTATAGATTTCTTTGTTCAAATCCACATAGCAGACTTTGTTGTGAATCTGTGTACTGTTGATTTTCAAATTGGAAGGCAGCGGAACCTGACCCTCCAGGCCATCTGGCTTCTCCAGCAGTTTCTCCAAAGCCAGCGTCTCTATCTTCCTTCCGTTTTCCGTCTTCAATCGGGTCTCATATTCCGTCAGTCCATCGCCTTTCTTATTGGCATAGTACAAGGTGACCTTCGCCGATTCATTATATAAGTCGTCGCGATTTTCCTCCAGAATAAAGCTGTGCCTTCCCATCGAGCCTACCGGATTGTCGTCACTTCCCAGCAAGCTGTCTCCGTTGATGGTAAATCTGACGGACTTCACTCCCTCTATCTGCGTCAGAGACTTCACCACGGAAGCCCGGAGCAAAATCTCTTTCGACGCGCTAAGCTGCCGGTATCCCGCTCCCATATCGACGGTAATCTCTCCGTCATCCACAGAAAGAGAGTTCACCGTGACCCCGTCAAAAATCGAAGGCTTATAGCTGTTCGTATTGCTGCTCTCCGTCTCCGAAAGCTTGTAGATGATCTCATAGGCCGCCGACAACGCATCTCCCGCATTTTCCAAATCATAAGCTACCGTATGAAAGCCGTCCTCGGAAGTGTTGATGTAAAACAACGCCACAGTTCCCGGCTTTGCCTTCGCCTGCTTTTCGGCGCCGTCGTCCCCATTTTGTGGACGAATCCCTCCCAGACAAAAAAACAGGGCCGCCACAACCATGACCACATAGAATCGATAAGATAGTTTCATTGTTCTGCACCTGCCTCTCTATCCCAGATACGTCAGAGGAATCCGAATAATAAAAACTGCTCCTTCCCCCTCCTTGCTGTGTACCCTTATGGAGCCTTTGTGGAGCAGGACAACGTTTCTTGATATGGCAAGACCCAGCCCGGTTCCTCCCGTCTCTCTGGACCTTGCCTTGTCTACCCGGTAAAATCTCTCAAAAATCTGTTCCTGACAATCTTCCGGAATACCCACACCGGTATCCTTGACGCGGATATAGAAAAACTTATGGTCCCCATTCAGAGAGACGTCCACTTTTCCGCCTTCCCTGTTATACTTCACAGCATTCTCAATGATATTGTTGCATGCCAGCGACAACTTCACCTCATCTACCTCGGCAATTACCGTCCGCATCGTCTCCAGGCGGATGGTGATGTTCCGCTCCTCGGCAATCGGGGAAATTCGTTTCAAAAGCATATTCAAAAGCTCATTGATATTCGTCGGGGCAATGTTTAACTCCGCCTGAGTTTTGTCCATTTTTACGAGAGTCAGCAGGTCATTGATAATCTGATTTTCCCTGTCAATCTCATGGACGATATCATTCATGAACTCTTCATAAATCTCAGCAGGCACGTTTTCCTGCATCAGCAGCGAATCGGCCAAAATCTTCATGGAAGTAATCGGCGTCTTTAACTCGTGGGACACATTGGACACGAACTCCTGCCGTGAATTTTCCAATTCCTTATATCGGTTGATAATTTTGTTAAAGGAGGACGCCATTTTGTAAAACTCCTGGAACCCTCCTTCTGACATATTTTCTTCCTGGTGTCCTTCCGCAATGATGTCCAATTCTTTTTGCATGGTTCCGAAACATTTCTTAAAAAATATGACAAGCAAGATGGAGGTCATGGCAGTGAACAAAAAGAAAATGCCCACAATGGTCTTTCGCTGCTCATATAAATACTCCGTCATGCCGTTTTTGCCGTCCAGGGAGGAAATGGCAAGAATGAGTGCATCCACCTTCTCTGTCTCCTGGTTGTACACCTTGGAAATCACCTGCAAATATTCCTCCCCGATGAAAGTTCTTCCCACCTCTTTATCTGCAAAAGCCCGAATCAACTCTCCGGTCACATAATATTGGCCGCAGTTTTGATTGTAAGTGTCGGACAAGATCTCATAATGATTGTCTATGATGAGAATCCGCCCTCCGATGTCGTTTGCCAGCTGCTCTATCTCATATATGTTTGCTTCTCTCTCCTCCGATATGCCGTTCATATTGTAAAAATTGCTGCCATT
This sequence comes from Eubacteriales bacterium, assembly GCA_030533385.1. Classification (GTDB taxonomy): domain Bacteria; phylum Bacillota; class Clostridia; order Lachnospirales; family Lachnospiraceae; genus Anaerobutyricum. Next base: position 8,684 of record JAUNJG010000081.1, read on the forward strand.
TAACATAATCTGATTGGCCAGGATGCCACATTGCTGTTCTACATAGGAAGCCTGCATTTCCATGGCCTTCTTCTCATAGGAACGGACCATGCGATACGTTCCAAAAAGCATGAATCCATTGCAAATCAGGACAAAAACCAGTCCCATCATATGTCCGACGGGAACATATCGGATGATATTTTTTATGTGAATTCTGGAAATGATCTCCTACCTCCTAATTCGTATTTTCTGCCGCCGGGCATGCGGATTCTTTTCGCCGGAATCAATCCTGAAAATAGTATCCCACTCCCCATTTCGTGTGAATATATGCAGGCTCTCCCGGATTGCTCTCTATCTTTTCTCTGAGGCGTCGGATATGTACGTCCACCGTGCGGACATCCCCCGGATAATCGTACCCCCAGACAATGTTTAAAAGATTTTCCCTGCTGTATACCTTGTTCGGGTGAAAAGCCAAAAGCTCCAGCAAATCATACTCTTTCGCCGTCAGCCTCACTTCTTTTTCGTTAGTAAATACCCGCCTGCTGTCGCAGTCGATTTTCAGGCCGTTTTTTTCTAATACTTTCTTTTTTTCTTCCTCCGGCGCCTTCCGGGTACTCCTTCGCATAATTGCCTTGATGCGGGCCTTCACTTCCAGAATGTTAAAGGGCTTTGTGATGTAGTCATCCGCACCGTACTCAAGGCCGAGGATTTTGTCCATATCGTCCCCCTTGGCCGTCAGCATGATAATCGGCATATTGGAAAACTCCCGTATCATCTGACATACTTCAAAACCGTTGAGTTTCGGAAGCATCACATCCAGGAGAACCATATCATACTCCTGTTTTTTTGCCATCTCCAAAGCCTCTTCCCCATCGTAGGCGCAATCCACCTCCATATCATCCTGGACAAGAGAAAACTTGATTCCTTTTACAATTAATTTTTCATCATCGACAACCAGCACTTTTTTTCCCATAACACACCTCAAGTCAAACCGTAATCATATCTTTTATCTTCTCAAAAATGCCCTCGCCAATTCCCGGGACATTTTTGATGTCCTCTATGGAAGAAAAGGCTCCATTTTCTTCCCGGTAGGCAACGATGGCCTGCGCCCTGGAATCTCCGATGCCGGAGAGGGTAACCAGCTCCTCCGCCCCTGCCGTGTTCATGTTGATTTTTCCCTCCTGTCTTCCTGCTTCCCGCTCCATCCCAAACTCTTCTTCCCGGGAAGGGACGTAAATCTGCGTACCGTCAGTCAGAAGCTCTGCCAGGTTTATCGCCGTCTCATTGGCCTTCTTGGTAAAACCCCCGGCTTTTTTTACGGCATCCCCGGCTCTCTCCCCCGCACAAAACGTATACAGGCCCGGTTCCTTCACGCAACCGCAGACATGGACATAGATGACTTCCTCCTCCGTCCGCCCTTCCGTCCATTTTTCTGCCGACGTGCTCAGGATCTCCTTGCCGACGTCCCTTTCCTCTCCCGCCTGCCAGGTACCCTGACAGCCAAAAAGAAAGACCCAGGCAAAAAAACATAAGACAGTCACAACGCCTTTTTTCCATTTTTCCTCATGCTTCAAATCAAGAACACTCCTTCCCCATTTGAAGCAGGCCAAATACCCGTAATCTAATATATAATACCGAACTTTCGTTTTAAATACAAGAGGATGAGATATTTTGTTTGTGTCAAGTAAACGTTGGCAACTTTTCTTTTGTTTTTCTTTCAAAT
>JAUNJG010000166.1 GCA_030533385.1 Eubacteriales bacterium
AGCTTATGCTATATTTACTACAATTGGATGTAACGCACATCCGCTATCCCATTTTATTGGGAATACTTTCCTGATTATTTGGTAAGCCCCATTCAAATCCGCATTGATTAGCGTACCGGAATTAGACTTAAACATGCCTCTGTATACTCTTCTTGATTTGTTGTAGTTTTCTTTTGTCGGAAGTTCATTGTCTATAAAACTTGTACCGCTTGTATAGCTTTCTTCGGTTAATATAACTGCTATACCACATTCTTCTGCTTTGTACTGAATCATTTCAATGAACCTTGCAAAAGGTATTTGAACAAAATGCTGATTGACTTTTTTACTCAGTTTTGAATTCTGTTTCCACTCAGAATTCTTACCAATTATAATTGTGTGAATATCATGTTCCATACAGAAACTGATAATTTTTCTGCTTGATTTGTGCATATAATCTGATATCTTAGCATTGCGCTTTTCTGTAAGAATATCCATCCTTTTGGTGTAATCCTGATTATTCATCATTTTAGCGACTGATTTATAATGACTTAACTGTTTATTGTAGTTCTGGTTTATAGATTTTACAGGTCTGCCATTGATAATAAACGGAGTTACACCTATATTATTACTTACAGCAGCAAGATTTGATACTCCTATATCAATTCCAATATATCTGCCGTTGTCTGATTTAAGTACAGGAATGTTGACGGAGTAAACTATTTCTACCACAATCCGGTACTTATGTGGTATAAAACGAATCTGCTGAAATGACGAACAATCATTTCTGTTTGTGAATTTTGGAAACAAAGTGAACCCGTTAAATGCTTTCGGAAAGCAGATTCTGTCATCTCTTTGTTTGCAATTCTGATTAGTTAATACCAGCAGGTAGTTATCCGTCTTCTTCAAAAATTTAGGTGGTTTCGGTCTTCCGTGATATTTCTCTTTATGCCTGGACCAGTCCTTAATACTTTTGAAGAATGATTTCCAGTTTTTATCAAGCAGTCTTAAAGTCTGCTGGGCAGATTGTGCAGTAGGCATTGATTTGTAATCCGGAAATTCAGTATCCTGCTTTAACAATTTATCAAGAGCATTATATTTCAGCCACGAACCATCTTCAAAAAACTGCTTTCTTACAAGATAGTTTGCGTGGTTGTAGAGGTTCCTGGACCGATGACAGAAATCCATAAGTAAAGAAAAATATTTATTTGAAGATTTGATGATATGCTTTTCAACTCTTTGAATATCACTCGTTTTCTTCACTGGTCAGCACCTCCTTTATTTTTCGGATTTTTCGTTTGCTGCACAAATTCATTGAGTAACAATGAAGCAGGCTTACAATTTCTTCAAAGATTTCCTGACTATCCAGCTTTTCAGATCCTACTTCACTCATAACTACAATTTCGCAGTTGTATTTCTTAAACAAATGATAAAATAAATCAAAACCGACCCTTGATAATCTGTCTTTATAAGTAATCACCACACGTTCAACCTTGTTATCAATCACATCATCAAGTAATTTGAAAAAATCATTTCGTTTTTCAAAACTAATCCCGCTTGCCACATCAGAATATATCCCTGATATCACATATCCATTAGCAAAACAGAATTGTTTGAGTAAGGCTATCTGATTTTCAAGATCGGGTTTCTGTTTTGATGTTGACACTCTTGCATAAATATAAGTTTTTCTTGAAACATCTTTATTCAAAAAGTTATAAACACTGGTTTCATCATACTCATATCTGCCATTAGGGAGTTTACTTACCTTGATAGTTCCATTTTTTACATACTTAGTAAGGGTTTGTCTTGTAATTCTTAATACTCTCAAGACTTCTGCTGAATTCATATAATCACATCCTTTA
>JAUNJG010000082.1 GCA_030533385.1 Eubacteriales bacterium
CATTTGAAAGAAAAACAAAAGAAAAGTTGCCAACGTTTACTTGACACAAACAAGTAAGAAATAACGATTGAGTTTTTTCTTATAAAATACTATAATAAAGCTATAACGTAGAAAGAGAGACGAACCATGAGTTCTTATATATTAAGCTGCTGTTCGACGGCGGATCTGTCCGAAGAACATCTAAGACAGCGGGACATTGCCTATGTCTGCTTCCACTTTGAGCTGGACGGAGAACCGCTTCTCGACGACCTGGGCAGGTCCATGCCGCCGGAGGAGCTGTTTCGCCGGATGGGGGAAGGCGCCGTGACGAAGACTTCCCACGTCAGCGTGGAAGAGTACGTCGGGCATTTTGAACCGTTTTTAAAAGAGGGAAAGGACATTTTTCATGTCACCCTCTCCTCGGGCATTTCCGATACATATCGTTCTGCTCAGAGGGCGGCAAAAGACTTACAGGCGGCATACCCGGACAGAAAGATATTCATCGTGGACTCCCTGGCTGCCTCCAGCGGCTACGGACTTCTCATGGACATGCTGGCAGATTTGCGGGAGAGGGGCATGGAGGCGGAGGAGCTGTACCAGTGGACGGAGAGAAATAAGCTCCGTCTGCACCACTGGTTCTTTTCCACCGATTTGACCTTTTACATTCGGGGAGGCCGCATCTCCAGGACGGCCGGATTCATCGGCACCATGTTAAACATCTGTCCTCTGCTCAACGTCAACCGCCGGGGACAGCTCACCCCCAGAGAGAAAATCCGCACCAAAAAGAAGGTCATGGAAAGAATCGTGGAGCTGATGAAGCGCCACGCCAACGGCGGCGAGGATTATCAGGGGAAATGCTATCTGTGCCACTCCATGTGTTATGAGGATGCCCGGGAGGTGGCAGACCTCGTGGCGGGCGCCTTTCCCTATCTGAATGGCAAGCCGGAGATCTATCCCATCGGTGCGGCCATCGGAAGCCATACCGGCCCGGGAACCGTTGCCCTGTTTTTCTGGGGAGATGAGCGGAACGAATAAAGAGAGCGGGACGCACCTTCCCCGGCACGGACGAGAAAGAGAGTAGAAAAAGGAAGAAATTTATGTTATATTATTTTATACTTGTGAGGAGATGAAATATATGCATAAAACAAAAGGAGAAAGCGTTTACATAAAAAAGCTGCGAAACAGCCGGGGATTTACCATGGCGGAGCTTCTCGTTGTCGTGTCTATCGTGGCTATTCTTGCCATGATATCGATTCCTATTTTTACGTCCAAATTAAAGGAGACGGAGAAGCAGACGTGCCTCTATAACTGCCAGACGCTGGCCCGTCTGCTTCGGACGGAAACCCAGCTCGGGGTTCTGGATGATGACACGGTAAAGAAAGTCATACGTTCCATGGGGATAGAGGGAGAGATTCATGACAGATTTATGATAAACGGAAAATCTAAAGAATATACTTGCGAAGGATTATGCAGAGAAAAAGGAACCTATATAATTTCCGATGTGGGGGATGGGGAGCAGATATATTATGTACAATGTTCCATTCATAGCATAACAGCGCCGAAATATATCAATACACATCCAAAGGAAAGTCTCTCTGCGCTGGCACAGCTTACGAAATTTAAAGAATATTTTAAAAGGCATTCAACCTCGCCTTTAGATTCGACTGGACCAAACTGGGGCATCCCCATCAAGCAGGAATTGGCAGGAGCATTAAATATTTCGGTAGGTTTTGATTTCTATATCTATAAGAAGCCGGGAGAGGATACATATAAAATATACATTGCGGACCCGCTTGGAGAATGGGGAGTAAAAGAATCCTTTACGAAGAAGGAGCAGGAGGAAGTAAGAAAACGACCTCCAATAACAGTTCACAAATACGAAGTGAAGATTGACGATAAGGGAAATGTCACGGATATAAATGGTGGGGATCCGGAGCCAACGGAAACTGAGGTACACTTAGACCTGAAAAAAGTTCCGTATCCTGATGGAAAAAATAAAGTTTTTTATAAGATGTATATGGATGATGAGGAAGGAGTTCCAATAAAAATAAAAGAATAACAGGTTTGTCTCCTTCTCCCATCACAGTCAATGCACCTCCGCCTTTTTGGCGGAGGCGGGCAGGCACCTTTTTTCATGGCGTCTGCCTTTTCTTTTGGGGAGTGGCTTTTCCGGGTTCTTTGCACAGTGTGCAGACGGAAGCAATCCGCCTTTTTTGACGGCGGGTTCTGTCTCCCGGGAGAGTTCCCTTCTTTTTTTAAAATTTGTTGTAAATATTTGGTGAGTTATACATAATAAGGGAGGGAGATGATATACCTTCTTTCCTGCTCCACATTTACAAAAATGTCCAAATATGCTATTATCTCAGACGGAAGGAAACAGCCATCCGTCTGTTTCTTACGAACCTTGCTTCCCGAAGATTTTATTCCGTAAACAATGACAAAAGACCCACGGAGCGCACATCCGGCGGCTCTGTTTTTTATCCGGCGTAAACGGCATAAAATTGTGGTTTCGGTTGTTTCAGGAATAAAGTTTCCGGGAGCATTGCATCAAAGCGGACGCCTGTGCGGCAGGACGCAAGGTGGAAGAAGAAAGGAGAAAACATGGAATTTCATACAAAAATAGCAGTGGACGCCATGGGAGGCGACAATGCCCCGGGAGAGATCGTAAAAGGGGCCGTAGAAGCTTTGAAGGAGCGAAAGGATATCCGGATTTGTTTTTTCGGCGATAAGGATAAGGTGGAGGCAGAGCTGGAAAAATACAGTTATGACCCTGCCCAGGTGGAGATCGTCCACACCACGGAGGAGATAAGCTGTGACGAGGCGCCGGCCGTCGCCATCAAAAAGAAGAAAGATTCCTCGCTGGTCGTCGCTCTGCGGGCGGTAAAAAGCGGAGACTGTGACGCCGTGGTGTCGGCGGGAAGTTCGGGGGCGATTTTAGTCGGCGGACAGGTGTTGGTTGGAAAGTGCAAGGGGGTCAAGCGGGCGCCTCTGGCACCCCTCGTCCCGACGGAGAAGGGCGTCTCCCTCTTGATTGACTGCGGCGCCAACGTGGACGCAAGGCCGGAGCATCTGGTGCAGTTTGCCCAGATGGGTTCGATTTACATGGAACACATCGTGGGAATCAAAAAGCCCCGGGTGGCCATCGTCAACATCGGAGCGGAGGAGGCCAAGGGAAACGCTCTCGTCAAGGAGACCTATCCTCTATTAAAAGAATGTAAAACCATCCATTTTGTCGGAAGCATTGAGGCCCGGGACATTCCAAAAGGGGACGTGGACGTCATCGTGACAGAGGCCTTCGTGGGAAATGTCATCTTAAAACTGGAAGAAGGCCTGGCGGGAACTTTGCTTTCTGTCGTAAAGGAAGGGATGATGTCAACCCTTCGCAGCAAGATCGGCGCACTTTTGGTGAAGCCGGCTTTAAAAAAGACGTTAAAAACTTTCGATGCATCGGAGTACGGCGGGGCGCCCCTGCTTGGGTTGAAGGGACTTGTGGTGAAAATCCATGGCAGCTCCTCGGCGAAGGAGACAAGAAATGCCATTTTCCAGTGCGTTTCCTTTAAGGAAGCAGAGATTAACGAGCGAATCATGCAATATCTGGCTTTGGCCCAGGAAAAAACAGAGACGGACAGGTAGGGAGGGCTGGCAATGAGACCCATAAGGTTCAGGGAACTGGAAGAAAAAATCGGCTATACATTTTCGGATAAAAATAAGCTATTTCTTGCCATGACCCACAGCTCTTATGCCAATGAGCATAAGGGAAGAAAAAAAGAAAACAATGAGCGACTGGAATTTCTCGGAGATGCGGTGTTGGAAGTGACGGTCTCTGACTACCTGTTTCATCAGTACCCGGACTATGCGGAGGGAAAACTGACCAAGCTTCGCTCCAGCCTCGTATGTGAGTTTACTCTGGCCATCTGTGCCAGGGACGTCCAGCTTGGCAGCTACCTTTTGCTGAGCAAGGGGGAGGACATGACCGGCGGGCGGGAGAGGGACTCCATCCTTTCTGACGCCTTTGAGGCGCTTATCGGCGCCATCTATCTGGACGGAGGCATTGAGAAGGCGGGAGACTTTATCCGAAATCATCTGCTAAAAGACGTGGAGGATAAGTCTTTGTTTTACGATGCGAAGACCATCTTGCAGGAGATGGTGCAGTCGGGAGGAAACGGTGCGCTCCGCTATCACCTTATCCGGGAGACCGGGCCTGACCATAACAAAGAATTTACGGTGGAAACCCAGATCGGAGAGGAGAGGTACGCCGTCGGCGTGGGAAAAACGAAAAAGGGGGCGGAGCAGGTGGCAGCTTACGAGACCATTTTGCTCTTAAAAAAAGGACAGAAAGCGGGCGGCGGGACAGATGAAAAAACATCCCGCTGACGAGACAGGTGAACGATGTATTTAAAAAGCATAGAGATTCATGGATTTAAGTCCTTTGCCAACAAGATCGTGTTTGAGTTTCCTCACGGCATTACCGGCATCGTCGGCCCCAACGGAAGCGGCAAAAGCAACATCGGGGACGCCGTCCGCTGGGTGCTGGGAGAGCAGAGCGCAAAACAGCTTCGGGGGGCGAAGATGGAGGACGTCATTTTCTCGGGAACGCAGAATCGAAAGCCCCTCGGCTTTGCCTACGTTTCCATCGTGTTTGACAATCGGAGCCGAAAGATTGCCCTCGATTATGACGAAGTCAAGGTTGCGAGGCGGGTGTACCGCTCCGGGGAGAGCGAGTACCTGTTAAACGGCGCCACCTGCCGCAGGCGGGACATCGTGGAGATTTTTTATGATACCGGCATCGGAAAAGAAGGGTATTCCATCATCGGCCAGGGCCAGGTGGAAAAGATTTTGAGTGGAAAAATAGAAGACAGCCGGGAGTTGTTTGATGAGGCCGCCGGCATTGCCAAATATAAGAAAAACCGCGCGGTCACAGAAAAATCTCTGGAGCAGGAGCACCAGAACTTAGAGCGGGTGACCGATGTCCTCTCGGAGCTTGCGGACCGGGTCGGTCCTTTAGAGGAGGAAAGCCGGCGGGCAAAAGAGTACCTGCGCCTGAAAGAAAAGGAAAAAGAGCTGGACATTCATCTTTTTCTTTATGATTATGAGAGCGGACAGAGGGAGCTTGCGGAGCGCAGGCGTCAGCTCTCCATTGTGGAGGACAGCCGGAAGGAGGCGGAAGCTTCCTGTGCGGCCGTCAGACAAAAGAATCAGCGGCTTCGGGAGGACGGGGAACGTCTGTCCGAAAAGCTCTCCCGCTTGGAGGAAGAAAAAGAAGGACTGCTGAAGGAAAAAGAAGCTTTTGACAGTCAAAAGATGGTGCTTCGTCACCAGATGGATTCTAACCAGAGGATGGCGACCCATTATGGGGAAATCATCCGTCAGAATTTATCGGACAGAACGAAGAGAGAAGAAGAGTGGAGGCAGCAGGAGGCGCTGTATCAGGAAGAAAAGGAAAAGCGAGAAGCGCTCGTGGCCCAGAGGGAGAAGACGACAGCCCGGAAAAAAAATCTGGAAGCGCAAAAAAAGATTCTCTCCCAAAAGCTGGAGGAGCGCAAGGACGCCTTGTTTTCCTCAATGGATGACCAGCTTGACACGAAGGAGAAGCTGAGTCGCTATGATACCATGGAAGAGCAGCTTGTCATAAGGAATGCGGAGTATAACAGCCGCCTCATCGGACTGCAATCAGACTGGAAGGACTATGAGGCCAAAAAAGCAGAGCTGGAAGAGGAGTTGGAAAGGGCGAGAGAAGCTTACCACAAATCTGCCGACCGGACGGCCACATTGCGGCGGAGCCGTCAGGACGTGCAGGATTCGCTGGAACAGGTGAAGGAAAAACTGGAACAGGACAATCAGACTTTCGTGAAGGCCCGCTCTCGCTACGAAACGCTGGCGGGTGTTGCGGAGCGCTATGACGGCTATAACCAGTCCATCCGGCATATTATGGAACAAAAGAAGCGGCATCCCGGCATCATCGGCGTGGTGGCGGACATTCTTACCATGGACAGGAGATATGAGACGGCCATAGAGATTGCCCTCGGGGGTGCATTGCAAAATGTGGTGACGGAAGATGACCAGGTGGCAAAACAGATGATTGCCTGGCTCAAACAAAACCGGCGCGGCCGGGCGACTTTCCTTCCCCTGCCAAACATCAGGAAGAGAAACCGGGGGATTCATCCGTCCATCCTGGAGGAGGAGGGGGTTGTCGGCGTGGCCAGCAGCCTGGTGACAGTGGAGCCTCGTTTTGACGCCCTGGTGCAGTCGCTCCTCGGAAACACCGTCGTTGCTGACACGGTGGAAAATGCACTGCGCTTGTCAAAGAAGAACAATTATACTCTGCGTATCGTCACCCTGGAAGGCGAACTCCTAAATCCCGGCGGTTCCATCACGGGCGGCGCTTACCGTCATTCCGGCAATCTTCTTGGAAGAAAGCGGGAGATGGAGGAAAGCCGGGCGCAGATGGAGCAGGCCAGACGTTCCTGTCAGGCGCTTCAACAGCAAATCCAGACCCTTCAGGAGAAGGCAAAAGCCGGGGAGGAGCGTCTTTCTCTCTCAAAGAAGGAGGAGGATGGCTTACAGCTGAAACTTCACGATTTGGGATACCGGATTCCGGAGCTGCTGGATAAGGAAAAGGAGTTAAAGCACACCATCCGCATCTTAAAAGAGGAACACGGCATATTGCAAGAGCAGTTGTCGGAGATTCAAAAGGAAAAGGAGATCCTGGCAAAGAGCCAGCGTTCTCACGAAAAGCTCCACGAAAAAAACAACGATGCCCTGGAATCTCTGGAAAAGGAGATTTTCGAGCTGAAAGAGCAGCTCCGTCAGATGGAGCAGACGGAAAACGAACAGACGCTGAACATTTCCAGAGTGGAACAGCAGATGGAGTTTTATCAAAAAGACGTCCTGCGCCTGAAAGAGGAGGAGCGCCAATGTGTCAGGAGCATCCGGCGCAATGAGGAGGAGCAGGAGAAGCTGGAAGGCCAAAATAAAGAGGCGGAACAGCAGATTCTCGCCATGGAGGCAGGTCTCTCGGAAACCTTCCGGAAGTTGCATCTTTTGTCCCGAAAAGTCGAGGAGAAGAAAGCGCAGCAAACAAAGATTTCTGAGGAGCAAAACCGTATGTTTCAGGAGCTGGAAGAACAAAACGAACACAGGGTACAGCTGGAAAAAGAAAGTGGGCGGCTGCAAAGCCGCATCGAGCGTCTGGAATCTGATACGGAAACTGCGGTGGATTACATGTGGGATGCCTACGAGCTGACTTATCACTATGCGAAAGAATGCAAACGCTTTGAAATCAGGGAGCCGGAGGCGGAGAAATACCGGCAGGAGAAAAAGGAAGTCACAAAGAAACTCCGACAGCTTGGCAGCGTCAACGTCAACGCCATCGAGGAGTTTCAAACCGTGGGAGAGCGGTATGAGTTCTTGCGGGGACAGTACGAGGATATCCGGGAGGCGGAAGAAAAGCTTGGCCAGATGATTTTTGACCTGAATGAGGCCATGCAGGAGCAGTTTACCCAAAGTTTCCAGAAGATTCGGGAGACTTTTGCGGCGGTGTTTCAGGATTTGTTCGAGGGAGGAACGGCGGATTTGGAGCTGATGGACGAGGCGCAAATGCTGGAGTGCGGCGTTCGCATCGTGGCGCAGCCGCCGGGCAAAAAGCTGCAAAACATCATGTTGCTGTCCGGCGGGGAGAGGGCGCTCACGGCCATCGCCCTTTTGTTTGCCATACAGAAGTTAAAACCGTCGCCTTTTTGTCTTCTGGACGAGATTGAGGCGGCCCTTGATGATGCCAACATCCTGCGCTTTTCAAAATATCTAAAAAAATTGTCGGAGGACACCCAGTTTATCGTCATCACCCACCGCCGGGGGACGATGAATGCGGCGGAAGCCCTCTACGGTATCACGATGCAGGAAAAGGGAATTTCCACCCTGATTTCGGTGGATTTGATAGATAAAGAGCTGGACGCTTAGCGGACAAAAAAGGAGGACAACATGGGAGAGAAAAAAGGGTTTTTCAGCAGGCTGGTCAGCGGTCTGACGAAGACGAGACAAAACATTGCTTCCGGCCTGGATTCGATTTTTAACGGGTTTTCCAAGATTGATGATGAGTTTTACGAGGAGCTGGAAGAGATTTTGATCATGGGGGATTTGGGCGTGGACACCACCATGAGCATCATCGAAGACCTGCAAAAGAAGGTGAAGGAAGAAAGAATCAAGGAGCCTGCCGCCTGCCGGCAGCTTCTGATTGACATCATCAAGGAGCAGATGGCGGTGGACGAGACCGCCTATGAGTATGAGAATAAGACCTCTGTCGTTCTCGTCATCGGCGTCAACGGCGTGGGAAAGACGACGACTATCGGCAAGCTGGCATCCCAGCTAAAGGCCCAGGGAAAGAAAGTGGTGCTGGCGGCGGCGGACACGTTCCGCGCGGCGGCCATCGAGCAGCTTACCGAATGGTCCAACCGGGCCGGGGTGGACATCATCGCCCAGCAGGAAGGCTCCGACCCGGCGGCAGTCGTTTTTGACGCCTGCCAGGCGGCAAAGTCCAGAAAGGCAGACGTTTTAATCTGCGACACTGCCGGACGGCTGCACAATAAAAAGAACCTGATGAACGAATTATCCAAAATTCGCCGGGTCATAGAAAGAGAATTCCCCGAAGCCTATCTGGAAACGCTCATTGTTCTGGATGGAACCACGGGACAAAATGCCCTGGTGCAGGCCAGACAGTTTCAGGAGGTGACGGACATTTCCGGTATCGTCCTGACTAAGTTGGACGGAACCGCCAAGGGAGGAATCGCCATTGCCATTCAGGCGGAGATGGGAATTCCTGTAAAATATATTGGCATCGGAGAAAAGATTGAGGATTTGCAGAAATTTGATTCTGATTCCTTTGTCAATGCATTATTCAAGAAAACGGAGGAGGAAGAACAATGAATCAGCTATCTTTAGATAAATTTGAAGAAGCCTATGAGAGGGTGCAGGAGGTGGTTCTCCCGACCAATTTGATTAAGAGTGATTTTTTTAGTCAGATGACGGGGAACAAAGTTTATTTTAAGCCGGAAAATTTACAGCTCACCGGCGCCTACAAAATCCGCGGCGCCTACTATAAAATCAGCACGCTGACCGAGGAGGAAAAGTCCCGGGGACTCATCACCGCCTCTGCCGGAAACCATGCCCAGGGCGTGGCTTATGCCGCCAAAAAATACGGCGTTTCCGCCACCATCGTGATGCCGGTTTCCACCCCTCTTTTGAAGGTGAACCGCACCAAGGAACTGGGAGCCGAGGTGATTTTGCACGGCAATGTCTACGACGAGGCCTGCGAGAAGGCGCTGGAACTTGCGGAAGAACACGGATACACCTTCGTCCATCCTTTTGACGATTTGGATGTGGCGACAGGACAGGGTTCCATTGCCATGGAGATCGTCAAGGAACTTCCGACGGTGGATACGATTCTCGTTCCCGTGGGCGGAGGCGGCCTTGCGACGGGAATTTCTTCTCTCGCCAAAATGCTGAACCCTAAGATTAAGGTAATCGGCGTGGAGCCGGCGGGGGCAAACTGCCTGCAAGCTTCCATCCGGGCCGGACAGGTGACGACCCTTGAAAAGGTGAACACCATCGCCGACGGCACGGCGGTGAAAACGCCGGGAGAGAATATTTTCCCATATCTGATGGAAAATCTGGATGAGATTATCACCATCGAGGACGACGAGCTTATCGTTGCATTTTTGGACATACTCGAAAACCACAAGCTGCTGGTAGAAAACTCCGGCCTTTTGACGGTGGCGGCGCTGAAACATCTTCCGGCGGAAAACAAGAAGGTGGTTGCCATCCTGAGCGGTGGAAACATGGATATCATCACTTTGTCTTCCGTTGTGCAAAACGGTCTGATTCAGCGTTCCCGCATCTTTACCGTGTCGGTCTGCCTTCCGGACGTGCCGGGTCAGTTAAACAAGGTGTCAAAAATCATCGCCGACGCCCAGGGAAATGTGATCAAGCTGGAGCATAACCAGTTTATCAGCGTCAACAGAAACAATTCCGTGGAGCTTACCATCACCATGGAAGCTTTCGGGGAAGAACACAAGCAATCTATCATCCGCGCCTTGTTCGAGGCGGGATATCAGCCGGAAGAAAAGAACCCGAGAGGGGTATACTAATCCGCAGGAGACCGGCCTTCCCTCTTAGCTTCCGGACACCAAAATAAAATATCATTTACAGTATTTCTATAAATATGATATAATGAGCCTTGCGACGCCCTGTGCTTGCACAAAGGGCGGCATAAGGCGAAAAACCACATCGAGCCGAAGGTGAGATGATATAATGAGCCTTGCGACGCCCTGTGCTTGCACAAAGGGCGGCATAAGGCG
>JAUNJG010000083.1 GCA_030533385.1 Eubacteriales bacterium
CTCTTCCCTTTATTTTTTTCTTTTTTGCCAATGATAATTATACTCTAAGTTCCTTGACGGAGGTGGAAGATGATTATATAATAGGGCTTGCATCTGCTCTGCGGCAGGAAAAAGGCCGCAGGCGGGCAAAGAAGAACAGGGAATCTGTCTGGCGGAAGGTACGCAGAAAGGTACGCAGAAGGGAAAAGATTCCGGAAGGTAAAATGAAGGAGGGAACAGGACAATGGAGAGAGTGACAAAAGCCATTGCAAAGGTGTTGTGTCTATGCTTTTTGTTGATGGGAATCGGACTGCACGTCGATGCGGAAGAAGTGTCCATCAACAAAATTGCATATGTTGACACGGAGACGAAAAGTCTGGTGCTTAAATTTGAAGCATTTTCCGGGGAAGGTTACGATTGTACTGTGACGGATGTGGAAGAAGGAAAAAAGATTTTTGAGAAGAGGCTGGAAGCTGGGGGAAACGTCTTGACGGTGAACCTTGGAGAAAGCTACAAAGAAAACGGAAGATATCAGTTAGAGCTGAGAGGTTCTGAGGATAAAAGGATGACTGTACATTATTTTGCGGGCAATGCCATCGGGGGACTGCGGGCGGAAAAAGGTTCTGATGAGTCCCTGGGTGCAGCTTGGGAGGTTTCTGATGGGAGCATGTATCAGGAGTATCGGGTTGTTTTGACGGCCGGGGATGATGAGATGGACATCAAGGCGGAGGCGGAAGCCGCTCCGGGAACGGCGACAGAGAAGCATTTTGCCGCCTCCGGCCTGAGCAATCATACCTACAAGATTCATGTGACCGGGGTCAAAATCATCAATAATGTAAAATATTACGGACAGGGTCTGGTGATGGATTACGATTATGTGAAGGAGCCGGGAACCGTGACAGGACTTGTGGCAAAGCCACGGGCAAATGCAGCGAAGCTGTCCTGGAACGGGGCAGGAAATGCAACCAGCTACACGGTATATAAATGCAGGAAGCCGGATGGCAACTACATTGTGGCACAGACCGACGTGACCGGCACCTCCACTGTGGTGACCGGCTTGTCCGCAGGAAAAACCTGGTATTTTAAAGTGGCGGCGGTGAGCGCTTCCGGTGCAAAAAAGCTGGTAGGTGAGCGCTCTGCTGAGGCGCAGGCTCAGATTCCCGTGGTGGCGGGAAAGGTAAAAAAGGTGACATTCACTATTAATCCCGGCAAAAAGCTGGCCATCAAGTGGAGCAGGACGCCAAAGGCAGACGGATATATCATTTATTATAAGCGAAAGGGAGAATCTGACTTCCAGAAGCTTGGAAAGACGAAGTCCACCACCTACTCTCTGGAGAGTCTGAATCCGGATCAAAAGTACAACATCCAGGTGAGAGCCTTTACAAAGGTACAAAAGAAAAAGTATGTCAGCAGCAAAGTATCAAAAACGCTGACCATCAAGCCGAGGAAATATATCAATAAAAATTATAACCGGCTGTTGGCGAACACGGTGCGTACCATCGGGTATTCCGGTTCCAAATGTATTTATACGACAAAAAAATATTCGACGGAAGTGAAGGAGGCCTTCGTCAATGCGAGGGGATATTCCAGCCCCAATTCCTATCTGATCTGGATTAGCCACTATACGCAGCAGGTGTCAATCTTTAAGGGAAAAAAGGGAAATTGGAGCATGATAAAAACTTTCCCGTGTGCATCAGGGACGGCGAAGAATCATTCTCCGATAGGAGTGTATAAGATTACCTACAAAGAGCCGGGCTGGTACTACAACACGACGAAAAATCTCTATGTGACGCATTTTGCAGGGAGAAACTCCTTCCATACCCGCCCTCTTTGGAATTCGGGTGCGGTGCAGAACCCGACTATTGGAAAACCGGCTTCCCACGGCTGTATTCGCTGTTATAATGGAGATGCGAAGTACATTTATGATAATATGCCAAGTGGAACGACCGTCGTCTCCTATTAGCGGAAGGATGACACTATAAAAAATGACAGGATAAATAAGAGAAAATAAACAGCAGGCAGCGCCGCTTTCTTTGGTTGGGAAAGCGGCGCTGCCTGTCTGTCTTTGAAATACGGAACTGTTTTGGCCCTCCGGAAGAACAGACTTCCGTATATTCTTGTTCGTATCTTTGATTTACCGTTCTTTACGATGTCTGCGTTTTCTTGTGGACTGAACCAGCACGATGGCCAGGAAGGTGAGAAGACCGCCGAGGGTGATCATTCCGGCGTACCGGATGCCCGGAAGCTGGTAATGCAGGCGAATCTTGTGATGGCCGGAAGTCAGGTTCAATCCCATATACTGATAATTGACTTTCTGAATCTCCACTTCTTCTCCGTCCACCCAGGCCGTCCAGCCTCTCTGGTATGGAAGGGAGAGAACCAGCATTTTATCTCCTGATACCGTAATCTCTCCGGTGACCGTATTATTTTCCGTCTTCACATTTTCCAGAGATTCTTGCCGCAATGCCAGTGCACGCTGTGGGTAGCTGTCCATAGGCTGAGAATATATGTTGATTTCATCGAAGAGAAGGAACCCTTTGCTCTCAAATTTTAGTGTGCAGGAGGAGAGAGCATCCTCCCGGTATCCGAGATGGAAGAGGTACTCTTCCTGACCGGTGGAGTAAGAGTCAATGCGGAACCGGTATTTGTAGTTGACGTCGTCCGCCTTTATCTTTGTCGGTATAAAATGCTCCGCTGCATCTTTCGGATGGTAGATATCACCCCGGAAGGAGAGGTAGGTCTCGGCGTTTTCCTCTCCCTTAAAGAAGATTTTTAAGGTTCCTCCGTTTTCGCCGATGGTAATCTTGCCTTTTTCCATTGTGACGTCGCCTGTCGTTTTCATTTTGGAAACAGGAATCTTTTTGACGGTGAGAGGCAGAGCGTCCACCTGGCGTATGTTGGAGTTTTTCTCAAGAGCATCGTCCTCCACGATGGCGGACAGCATGGTGGCCTCCTGCTTTTCTGCGGCGCTCATGCCTGCGGCTTCTTTTTCGCTGAAGATGGTGTCGTAGGTGTAGCCTAAAGGCAGCGCATACTGATTTTCATAGATGGAGTAGGTGCGGTTTTTCGTTTCTTTGTCATAAATTTTCTGGTAGCCGTAAGGCAGAGGGAGCTTCACGTCGCTGGCGGTGCCGATATAGCGGACGCTGGCTAGCTCATGCATGAAGGTACGGAAATTGTAGCTGTAAATGCTCACGATGTTCCAGTCCACATTTCCCATGGCCCGGTTGTAATCCACGATGCTTCCTCCCAGGGTGCTGGTGAAGGTGGAGAGGTCATTGTAGCCGTAAATCAGGCTGGAACAGCGAGTGTCCCCGTAAGTTTTTAAGTTGGTGCTTCGATAAAAATCCTCTTCTTTTTCCGGCTCCCCCTGCTTGGCGATGGCCTTATCGAGGTAGCGGAGCGCCGTTCTTGACATGCGTGACATGGACGTGCCCTTTTCCACATAAGTTTCCATGTGGTCTCCTGCCGTCATGAACAGGTTTGCGTTGATGACGACGGAGAAAACCGTGAGGAAGAAGATGGCTCCCTTTGCCTTCCGGGCGGAGATGCGAAGAGCGTCATGGTTGAGGACGAGAAGCAGGATGACCATCAGAGCGAGCAGCCCGAAGGCACCGAACACGTTGTCCGTCCGATAGCGGGTGGAGAAGAAAAGAATGCCGGCATAGTAGGCGAGGATGCCCAGCATAATTTTTAACTCCGAGGCGGTGAGGCGGAGAAAGCCTTCCATATTTTCAGCGAGGACGAAGGTGACAACGATCGCATAAATGTAGCACCAGCGGTTGGTGACGCTGCTGAATCCGCTGAAGATGTACCCGAATATCGGGAAGAAACAAAAGAAGCTGAAAATCAAAAAAATCGGAAGCAGTTCCTTTTTGTTTTGTTTCCTCCTGGTAAAAAGCAGGACGATGGCCAGGAAGGCGGAAGGGGCGAATCCCAGCTTGAGCCACATGCCCGGAGAAAAAGAATCGGAGAGAAAGGAGACAAAAAAGTCCGTCGGCCATCCGGCACGGTAAAACAGGGGGGTAGTGCTGAGAAAATCAGACAATCCGCCTCCGTCGGTGCGGCTGGACCCCATGTAACTTCCAAAGGAGGTAAACAGGGAGATGACGCCGATGGAAGCGCCCAGAACATAGCTGCCAACGATGGTCAGTCCCCGGGTAAAAAAGGTCTTAAAGTTTCGATATTCCTTTGTGCAAAGAATCCTCGTCACGAAATAGATGCCGAGGGCAATCGTGTTCATGTAGAGGAAATAATAGGAGCAGAGCAAGGAAATCGCCGTAAAAATTGTGAGAAGATACCATTTCTTTTCCGATACCAGTTTTTCCATGGCAATGACCAGGATGGGAAGGAGTATAAGCGGAGTGAGAAACTGTCCGTGTCTCGTTCCCGCATAAATAGCGTAGCCGGAAAAAGCGTATGCGATGCTGCAAGTCCAGGTGACATAAGGTGACTTTTTAAAATATAAGAGCAGGGCAGACATACTTGCCCCGGCAAGGTAATATCGCAAAACGATGAGCAGGCTGTAGGCGGTCTCTGCCTTGGCCGGCGAAAAAAGCAGGTAAAGCCAGTAGACGGGGTCATAGCTGATGGACACCGTTGCTCCGAGTCCGCTGGTAAAGTCATATTGCTGAAAGTTCAGATTCCCGTGAAGCAGGTCGTGAAATACCGACGGAACATAGGACAGAAAGCGATGAACTTTCGGCATGTACTGTCCAAGGCCATCCACCGACCAGATGAGGGAGCGGTTTTCCTGTAAGTACGGAGCGAACACGAACAGGGAGACGGCGAGGAAAAGTATAGTATAGCCGAAAAAATAGAGAAACAGCTCCAGGGCGCGGGAAGAATTTTTTCTTGCGCCAATCCGGGAGCAAAGGGCCTGGGAGCGGGCGAGCAAATCCAGGGCGATTTCTTCTATCCTTTGGTAAGCAGGGAGCAGGCCGGCGCACAGGAGAAGAAGGTAGTGGGCGGCGGCGCTGCCCAGTAAAATTTTGGCGGCCTGATTCTGGTGCAGCATTGCCAGCACTCCGCCTGAGGCGGCCAGAAACAAGGTCGGCAAAAACAGCTTTCTGAAAAGAGAGACCATGTACTTTTGCAGAGGTTTTAGGGGAGCGTCATCTGTGACGGAAAAAATCCCGGCGGCGTTGCTTGTGTTCCCGCAATACACTCCGGTGAAAAAGACGAATAAGTATGGAATCAGAGGGACGCAGGCGTAGATATCTCCCCCGATAAAAACGCCGAGAAAGCTGTATCCCAACAAGCCGAAGGGCATAAAGGAAAAAAGAAAGCCGACGGCACAAAAAAGGACGCAGAGAGCAGGCCGGCGCAGAAGCTTTTCCATGTAAGGCCAAACAAAGGCGCAGAGCAGGAAAAGGAAGCTCAGGGAGAGCAGGATTGATACGACGCCCGGCACTCTGAGCAGAGCCAGTAAGTCCTTGATGGTGGCAAAAATAGCCCGGTGATTGATAAATCTCTCGTTGAATAAACCGATGCCGTAAAAAAGCAGGATGCAAAAGAGGGCCTTTTTTAAGGTGCGCCTCTTAAAGTCAGGCGCAGAGGAATCCTGGGCGGACATGAGCCAGCCGGCAGCGAAGATCATCCCGGCGGCGCAGGTGATTTCCGCCACTTTTGCAAGAAGCAGGCCCGGTGCAAAGCCGGGGAATGCTTTGGCGAGCAAGGTGGTTCCCGCCATAAAACAATAAAAGAAAAGAAACAGCTCCCTGAGCCAGAGACTTTGGACGTCGGATGTAAAGAAAGAACTGCCGGCGGCTGTCTTGTCCGTGGTAGGGTTTGCGGTACGGTTCATAGTAAATCCTCCTGTAAAAAGTATATGGTAATCAGATGTATAGTAATCAGTATGTCAGCGCTGGAACATGACGGTGTAATTCTCCTGAGAAGGGTCAAAGGAACGATCCGCCGAGGAGAGGGTGGGATCCATCATACTCCAGTCAGAGCCGTCAAACTGGATCATGTCGTCCACCCAGCCGGTGGATGAGAGGTATACGCTAATCCAGGCGTGGTAGACTTTTCCGGCATAGCCGATATTCAGCTTGCAGGGGATGCCCTGGGTGCGAAGCATGGCGCACATCAGAGCGGAATAATCGAAGCAGATTCCCTTGCCGGTTGCCAGGGTCTCGTCGATGTCGGGATAATAGGGTGCGGTGACTGTGGCTGCCTTGTCATAGTCGTACACCGTATTTTTGATGACATAATTATAGATGTTAGAGGTAATCTCTAAATCAGATTCACAGCCTTTGGCAAGTTCCGCTCCTTTTTGGATGGCTCTGGTGTCCTCCGTAAAGTAAACGAACTGGTTGGAATACAAAAAAGGGGTAAATTCGTTCTCTAAATTTACCTCGATGAAGTCTGACATCAAGGTGCCGTAGGTGTTGCCCTCCACATGTTCGTAAATATCCAGAAGATAAGACCCGCTGCCGGAAGAAAGAGGCATGGCGGTGTAGGAGTCGGACTCCTTGATAAAGTAGAGGTAGGTCACTCCATCCGGCCCCGTAAGCTGGATGTTGACCTTGTCTGCCTCTCCGTGGTAGGATGCCATGATGTACCCTTTGGAAGTATTTGAGAGATCGACCGTGAGGGTCGAGGTGGTGATGGTCTTCGTGCCGTCCGCCTGGGGAATCATCACCGCCGGAGTGGGGAGGGCAGAAGCCTTCTTTTGAGGGTTGGCTGTTTTTGAGTGGCATCCTGTGAGGGACAGGCAGACCATAAAAAAGAACAAAACCACAGCGGGTATGTTATCAGGCAAAGATGGGCGGGAAACAGGCAAAAAAGAGGCCTCGCCGCCCCGGCGTTTTCTTTTTATCAATCGCATGGTATTTCCTCTGAATCGCTGGTATTTGGCTGAGGGAAGTCTTCTCCTTCTGCCTAGATTATTGTAAAGGATAGAAGAAAAATTTGCAAGATACCCTTTCTTCATTGACTTTAGAAGGAGAGGTGTGATAACTATAGAAGGAGATGCTTATATGAAGAAACAAATTCCGCTTTCCATGCGGATGTTCAGAAATCGGTTTTTGGGAGGTAGATTACATATGAAACTATATGTTATACGACACGGAGAGACTAGATTAAATGTGGAGGGAAGACTCCAGGGCTGGATTGATGAGCCGTTAAATGAAAATGGACGGGAACTTGCCCGGGTGACGGGGGAATCCTTAAAAAAAGTGCCTTTTGATATGGTTATCACCAGCCCTTTGAAGCGGGCGAGAGAAACCGGGGAGCTGGCGGTGGCGGCCTCCTGTCAATATTACGGGCGGAAGGTTCCTCTGATAGAAGACGACAGGATTCGAGAAATCAGGTGGGGAAGCTGGGACGGCCTTGGATGTCGGGAAGATAATTTTGAAATTCCTTCGGAAAATTTTAATCGGTTTTATACCGACGCCTTGCATTTTGAAGGGGCGCCGGACGGAGAGTCTATCCGGGACGTTTGCGAAAGGACGGGAGAGTTTTTTCGTGAGGTGCTGCAAAAAGAAGAATATCAGGACAAGACCATACTGATTTCTCTGCACGGATGTGCGCTCAGGGCGATGCTCAACCCGGTCTATGAAGACAGGGAGAATTTCTGGCAGGAGCGGGTTCCCTTTAACTGTGCCGTCAGCGTGTTGGAGGCAGAGGGCGGCAGGGCGAAGCTGTTGGAGAAGGATAAGATTTATTATGATGAATCGCTGTGCATTGACAATTATAAAAAAATATAGAAAGAAAAGATGAGAAATAAGAAAAGCAGGATGCCGAAACGTCGCATTTCTCCGGTGGACAGATGTCTTTTGTTCTTTCAGGGCGGAGAAACAGGACGGTCGGCGGCCTGCTTTTTGTAATGTTACGGTTTTTGCGGCGCAGGATGGGGCAAAATAGTTTATATGGTGATTTGCCGTCCCAGAAATTCGGCGGCAATGTCGGCGATTTTCTTTTCCAGTTCTCCCAGATGACGGTTTTCGCTGTGAGATTGTAAAAAGACGGCACCCACGATCTCTCCGCCGCTTCGGATGAAAGAGACGATCTGTTCCCCCTCCTGCTTCATATCCTCGGTGACGGGGATGAAGGATCGACGTTCGGAAGAGGGAAGCAGCTCGTCCCGGTCATCAAGGAGCAGTTCCAGTTTTTTACTGATATTTTCGCCTCGAAAGGATTTTACTTTATTTCCGGCGGCGGCGATGACCTTCTCCCGGTCGGTGATGATGGCGGAAGCGCCGGTCTGCTGTACCATACATTCTGCATATTCTTCTGCCAGGGAGGAAAATTCGGAGAAGGGCAGATATTTTTTTAAGATGATGCCTCCATCCTGGTCCGTGTATATTTCCAGAGGCATCCCCTCTTTTACCTTCAAGGTTTTTCTGATTTCCTTTGGAATGACGATTCTGCCCAGGTCGTCGATCCTTCGGACAATTCCTGTTGCTTTCATATAAAAATACCTCCAATGTCATCATTCATGGCTGTGGTAAAGCTAGTATAAACCAAAGGAGGGATTTTATACCGTTTGCTTGAAGGGGATTTTGAGCGCAAGGCAAAAAAACTCCGCCAGACAAGGGAAAGAAGCTGTCTTCCCAATGGCTGCCGGAGCAAGAAGAAGGGGATGGATTCCCCCCTATTATAAATATCGAAATAATTCTTTCGCCTCGTCTTTTTTTGCGGTGTCCTTCACGTCAAGTATCTCGGCCTTCACGCTTTTGTTGCCAAACTGAATCTCCAGGATGTCGCCGTTTTTTACGTTGAGGCTGGCCTTGGCTGTCTTGCCGTTGACCAGAACCCGGCCGGCGTCGCAGGCCTCGTTGGCGACGGTGCGCCGCTTAATCAGACGGGAAACCTTTAAAAATTTGTCGAGTCTCATATGCTTTACCTCAAAAAAGGAGAAGATTAGTTGTTGATTCTTTCCTTTAATGCTTTCATGGCTTTGAACTTTGGAGATTTGGAAGCCGGAATCGTGATGGACTCTTTTGTTCTCGGGTTGATACCCTGGCGTTCTGCTCTCTCGGAAACTTCAAAAGTGCCAAAACCTGCAAGCTGTACCTTCTCTCCTCTGCTTAATTCATCACCCACCACATCGATAAAAGCCTTCAATGCGTTGTCCGCATCCTTTTTGGTTAATTTGGTTCTGTCAGCGATTGCCGAAATTAATTCTGCTTTGTTCATAATAATTCCTCCTGAAATGTTTAGGCTCGGTGACGGCGTCCCGCAGAAGGTTCTCTCTAAGAAAAAACGGGAAAAACCGCCGCGCCTTGTTTCTCTCTTTGTGTTCATATCTTCTCTTCCGCCTGACGGATGGACGGAGGATGAAGGCGTTGTAAAATCCCCATAGAATATATTTACTTCCATAGTTATAACGGTTTCCGCTGTATTTGTCAAGAAAATATAGACAAAACTTTAAGGCGGGGTGAATGGAAGTAGAGCGGGATGCATAGGTATGAAAAAGAGAATACGAATCAATGGAGGCGCCATGGAAGAACGGGGGATGAGAAATCATAAGATTTCCTTATTTAATCGAAATAGCGGAATGATAAATGGGGTGAAAGAAGTGGTTTCCTTTGACCTAAATGAAATTATTCTGGATACGGAGCAGGGACTTTTGATGATACACGGGGAAGATTTGCATGTGACCAGGCTGACGGTGGAGAAGGGAGAAGTAGAAATCGAGGGGCTGGTGGACAGCATGGTCTATTCCGAGCAGGGAGGAATAAAGGGGGAAAAGGGCGGCTTGCTCAGAAGGCTGTTCGGGTAATATGGCGGAGATCATCACGAGGCAGGCGGAATTGTTTTTGTACAGCGTCGGATATGGAATCCTTCTCGGGGTGTGGTACGAGTTGTTTCGGACTTTGCGTAAAACCTTCGTCCACAGGGACGGCGCAGTTCATGTGGAGGATGTTTTGTTTTGCGTGGTTGGGACGGCAGGTTTATTTTTGCTGTTTCAGCGATATAATCAAGGGCAAATGCGTTTTTATGTTCTTGCTGGCATCGGGGCGGGCGGTCTGTTTTATTTTTTGATGCTCAGTTGGATTGTGCAAAACATTTTTATGTTTTTTTGGAAGCTTTTTCTAAAACTTCCCGGAAAGGTTTTGGAGAGGATAAGTCGTCCCATCAGAATAATTGTGAATTCTATGGTCTTAGAGTATAATTATCATTGGCAAAAAAGAAAAAAATAAAGGGAAGAGATC